>NZ_JBHYWP010000042.1:40794-62603 GCF_042751845.1 Streptomyces sp. NPDC059398
GGACGCCCACCCACACAAACCGGCCTCCGGCCCGGCCCGGCCCGCGCGCGGCGCCCCCCCCCCCCGGGGCCCCGGACAAACCCCCCCCCCCCGGGCCCCGCGGTGCTGTGCTGCGCGGCCGGACACCGCACCCGCCGGACCGGGACGGACCGTGCTGTCAGACCCCTGCGCCACAATGGAGACCGCACGGCGCCGCACGCAGTACGGCGGAAGTGCACGGCAGGGCCGGACCGGCACACCAGGACCGCCGAGGGCGAAGCGAAGGCTGAAGCCCCGGCCGGCAGGAGAAGAGGGGGGCGACCACATGCCCGTATGGGACGACCTCGTCGGCCAGGAGCGCGTCCGGACGCAGCTCGCCGCCGCCGCCCGTGACGCCGACGCGCTCGTCACCGCGGGTGCCACGGACACCTCCGCCGACGGCACATCGAAGTCGACCATGACGCATGCCTGGCTGTTCACGGGACCGCCAGGCTCGGGCCGGTCCACCGCGGCCCGTGCCTTCGCCGCCGCCCTCCAGTGCGTCAGCCCCGACCGGGCGCTCGGTGGCGTCCCGGGCTGCGGTTTCTGCGAGGGCTGCCACACGGCCCTCGTCGGCACGCACGCGGATGTCGAGGTCGTCCGTACCGACCAGCTCTCCATCGGGGTGAAGGAGACACGGGAGCTTGTCCGCCGCGCCCAGCTCTCGCCTGCGGTCGGCCGCTGGCAGGTCATCGTCATGGAGGACGCGGACCGGCTCACCGAGGGCGCGGGGAACGTGCTGCTGAAGGCCGTCGAGGAGCCCGCTCCCCGTACGGTGTGGCTGCTCTGCGCGCCGTCGCTTGAGGATGTGCTGCCGACCATCCGCTCCCGGTGCCGCAATCTGACGCTCCGTACACCGCCTGTGGAGGCGGTGGCCGACATCCTCGTCAGACGGGACGGCATCGAACCGCAGGCCGCCATGGACGCGGCCCGCGCGACACAGGGCCACATCGGCAGGGCGCGCCGTCTCGCCACCGACGAGCGCGCCAGGGCCCGGCGCGCCGCTGTGCTCCGGATGCCGTTGCGGGTCGAGGAGATCGGCGGCTGTCTGAAGTCGGCCCAGGAGCTGATCGACGCGGCGGCCGAGGACGCCAAGGAGGTCGCGGAGGGCGCCGACACCAAGGAGACCGAGGACCTGAAGGCGGCGCTCGGCGCGTCGGCCGGGGGGCGGATGCCCCGGGGCACGGCCGGTGCGATGAAGGAGCTGGCCGACCGGCAGAAGCGCCGCTCGACCCGTACGCAGCGCGACACGCTCGACCTCGCGCTGACCGACCTGACCGGTTTCTACCGGGATGTCCTGGCGCTCCAGCTGCGCTCCAAGGTGGCCATCGCCAACGAGGACGTCAGGGACTCGCTGGACCGTATCGCCCTGAGCTCCAGCCCGGAGAGCACCCTGCGCCGGATAGAGGCCATCACCGCCTGCCGCCAGGCACTCGACCGTAACGTCGCACCGCTGCTGGCGGTCGAGGCGATGACGGTGTCCCTCCGGGCGGGGTGAAGAGCGGCGGCAGCGGCACCGAAGGCGGCCGCAGCAGCAGGACCGGCCCGGCACCAGGGTCATTGGACCGGCACCGGAGCCATCGGACCGGGCAGCAGGGTCACGGGTCCCGCATCACGGGCCCCGCATCACCGGTCCCGCACCGGAGTCACGGGCCCGGCAGCCGAGTCCGCGCCGGTTGACCGCTCACTCGTACGGGCCGGAAAAGAGGGCCTGGGGCCGGGGCCGGACTACGCTCCGGGAATGGACTTCAGGCGTCTGCTCTCCACCCCCGTCACCGTGCTGGCCCTGGCCGGACTGCTTGTTTCGGGCTGCTCGTCCGGCGGCTCGGCCCCCGCCACATCGCAGGCCGGCGCCTCGGCGTCCCAGCAGGTCGGGACATCGGAGTCCGCGCCTGCGGCGGATCTGGGCAAGTACTACGGCCAGAAACTGACCTGGCGTTCCTGCGGCGCCCCGGGGTTCCAGTGCTCCTCGATGAAGGTGCCGCTCGACTACGCGAAGCCGTCCGACGGCGACATCAAGCTCGCCGTCTCCCGCAAGAAGGCCACCGGCCCCGGAAAGCGGATCGGCTCCCTGCTGGTCAACCCGGGCGGCCCCGGAGGCTCGGCGATCGACTACCTCCAGGGGTACGCGGGCATCGGCTACCCCGCGGCGGTCCGCGCCCGCTACGACATGGTGGCCATGGACCCGCGCGGAGTCGCCCGCAGCCAGCCCGTCGAATGCCTTACGGGCAAGCAGATGGACGCGTACACGGAGGTCGACCAGACCCCGGACAACGCGGCGGAGACCAAGAAGCTCACCGCGTCGCTCAAGGAATTCGCGCAGGGCTGCGAGAAGCACTCGGCGAAGATCCTCCCGCATGTCTCCACGGTCGACGCCGCCCGGGACATGGACGTGCTGCGCGGAATCCTCGGGGACAAGAAGCTGAACTACGTGGGCGCCTCGTACGGCACCTTCCTCGGCGCGACGTACGCGGGCCTCTACCCCTCCCGGGTGGGCCGGCTGGTCCTGGACGGCGCGATGGACCCGGCGCTGACGTCGCTGCAGATGAACCGCGACCAGACCGCGGGCTTCGAGACCGCCTTCAAGTCCTTCGCGGCGGACTGCATCAAGCACAAGGACTGCCCACTCGGCACCAAGTCCACCGCCGACGCCTCACACCGGCTCGAAGCCTTCTTCTCCCGCCTGGACGCCAAGCCGGTCCCCACCGGCCAGAGCCGCAAGCTGACCGAGTCGCTCGCCACGACCGGCGTGATCTCGGCCATGTACGACCAGACGTCCTGGCCCCAGCTGCGCACCGCGCTCACCCGCGCGATGGCCGGCGACGGCGCCGGACTGCTCACCCTGTCCGACTCGTACTACGAGCGCGACAGCAAGGGCAAGTACGCGAACCTGATGTACGCCAACGCCGCGGTGAACTGCCTGGACCTGCCCCCCGCCTTCAAGAACCCCGCAGCCGTCACCAAGGCCCTGCCGTCCTTCGAGAAGGCGTCCCCGGTCTTCGGCAGGGGCTTCGCCTGGGCGGCCCTGAACTGCTCCTACTGGCCGCTCCACGCCACCGGCACCGCCCACCGCATCACGGCGAAGGGCGCGGCCCCGATCGTGGTGGTCGGCACGACCCGCGACCCGGCCACCCCGTACAAGTGGGCGAAGGCCCTGGCCGCCCAGCTGTCCTCCGGCACACTGCTCACCTATGACGGCGACGGCCACACCGCCTACGGCCGCGGCAGCGACTGCATCGACACGGCGATCAACAGGTACCTCCTGGACGGCACCCCGCCGAAGAACGGCAAGAAATGCTCCTGACCTGCACAGAGAGGCCCAGCTCAGGCGTGTTCCGAGCACCCCGGGAAACTGTGTAGACTTGGCGTCGCTGCTGACCGCACCATGGTCAGGACGGCGTGCCGCCTTAGCTCAGTTGGCCAGAGCAACGCACTCGTAATGCGTAGGTCTCGGGTTCGAATCCCGAAGGCGGCCCGGAATGACCCCAGGACTCACTCGCCGTGACCTGGGGTTTTTTCATGTCTGCGCCTCCGGCACCAGATGGCCCGACCGGTGTGGGTCGTAGGAGGCCGGGGGGAGCGCGAGGGGAGCGCATTGGGACAGGCGGCGGACAACGGACCGTTTTCCTGGTTGCGCGTGGTGCGCGCCGCAGGGGCTCGGCGGCGTGATCCTGCGACGCCTACAGGTGCCCTCCCGGCGGCCCCGGAGGGCACCTGCCCAGATGGCTGAGGCGTGGAGCGGTCCGGGCGTTCTTGTTGGGTTGTCGCATCCTGACGAGAAGGGGGCCAATTAGGCTGAAGACGTGCAGGATATCCAGCAGAGGCGGACTTCAAGACTGCAGCGGCTCTGACTGCAGCGGACGTCAGTGACGACGCCGAGATTCCAGTCGGCGTGCTGGCCGAACTCGCCGACGTCAGTGAGACGGTAGCCGAACGCGGCGGATGGAGCATCTGTCCGTGCGGCGCACAGCACGACCAGAGCGAAGTCGACGCGGGTGTGCCCACACCCCTGCGAGCCGATGCCGCGTTTGCCCGCCGCTGGAGGGGCCGCAAGGCGGCGTCTTCAAAAGATCTTGTCAAGGTGGCGCGGTAGCTGCGCATGATGCCTTGGTGGAACATCTCCCTGTCGACGTGCGCGCTTCGCTCCGGCTCTTCGCTTTCTACTTGGCGAACGGCACCCTCGACCTGGACCTGCTCGATGGGTTCGACTATCGCTCGACCGTTTTTCACTCCGGCTCCTCGTTGGAACAGGTCTTCGCGGTCTATAGCAATGTGCTGCAAGTCGACGCCGACGGCATGGTGCTGAACGACGGAGAGGCGCAGTACCGGGTCGCGCAGTGGGTTCGAGTGTGCTGCGACCCGAGCTATCGGGTCGAGCCGCCCTTCGAGGACTGGGAGACGGAACTCCATCTCTGATGACCCGCCCCGCTCACCGACCGTCGGAACATCACGCCCACATCAGGAGCGACGCGAGAGTGACGGCCGCCTGGAAGGACTCCGCGGTCTTGTCGTAACGAATAGCGATGCCGCGCCACTGCTTCAGCCGATTGAAGCAGCGTTCCACTACGTTGCGCTGCCTGTAGCGGCACGGTCTTGGGCAGGCCGGTGGAGCCGGAGGTGGTGAGCAGCGGGCCGGCCCTCGGCGGGGATCAGGGGTTGGCGCAGGCTGTGCCGGCCTGCATGGGACAGCCCTTGGCTAGTGGCTGAGCTTTGCGAACCGGCGCAGGGCCAGCGGGAAGAACACCGCCAGCAGGGCCAGTGGCCATAGCACGGAGGCCCAGACGTGGCCGGATTCGCCGCCGACGCTGCCGGTCAGGTCCCGTACCGCCGTAGCGGTCCGGGACATGGGATTCCACTGGACCGCCGTGCCCAGCCAGTCCGGCATGGACTCGGGAGTCGCGATCGCGTTGGACAGGAAACCCACCGGCCAGACCAGGATCTGCACGGCTTGCACGAGTTCTGGTTTCCCGGCCACCAGCGCCAGATGGATACCGATCCACAGCATCGCGAACCGGAACAGCAGCAGCAGCCCCACGGCGCCCAGGAATGTGCTCGCTGTCGTGTGGGGCCGCCAGCCGATCGTGTACCCGATTCCGATCATCACGGCGAGGCTCAGCGCCGACTGCAGCATGTCCGCCGCCGAACGGCCCACCAGAACAGCGCCGTTGGCCATCGGCATGGAGCGGAAGCGGTCGATCACGCCCTTGTTGAGGTCCTGAGTGACCGCGATCACCGTGCTCTCCAGGCCGAAAGCCATGGTCAGCGCGAGTGTTCCGGGCACCAGGTAGTCGATGTAGTCGCCGCCGACGTCCCGGCCGCCGCCGATCAGATAGCCGAACATCAGCAGGATCATCACGGGGAAGACCACACCGACGGCCACCTGAACCGGCTGCCGTCCCCAGTGGGCGAGTTCCCGCCCGGTCATGGTCCAGGAGTCGCTCAGGGCGTGGGCGAGGCCGCCGCCGTCACGTACCAGGTTCGTTCCGCTCGCCGCGCTCATACCGCCTCCTTGGCCTGCGTCACGTCCGCCACCGACTCGTCGGAGTGCCCCGTCAGCCGCAGGAACACCTCGTCCAGGGTGGGCCTGCGCAGCGCGACGTCCTCAGCCTCGATGTCCGCCGTCTCCAGGGCCCGCACGACCTGGGTGAGTGCGCTCATCCGGTCTGCGACCGGAGCGCTGAACAGCCGGCGATCGACGTCCACCGAGACGTCCTCGGCGGGGAACGGCAGCAGGGCCACCGCGGCGTCCAGCTGCCCGGCGTCGCGCAGTACGACGTCGATGCGGTCCCCGCCGGTGCGGGCCTTCAACTCGTCGGCGGTGCCGTCGGCGATGACCCGCCCCCGGTCGACCACCGAGATGCGGTCGGCCAACTGGTCTGCCTCCTCCAGGTACTGGGTGGTCAGCAGTACGGTGGTGCCGCCGCCGACCAGGGAGCGCACCGAGGCCCACACCTCGGCTCGGCTGCGTGGGTCGAGTCCGGTGGTCGGCTCGTCCAGGAACAGCACCTCCGGCTCGGTGATCAGCGAAGCGGCGAGGTCGAGCCGCCGCCGCATACCGCCGCTGTACCGTTTGACCTGCTTGCTGCCGGTGTCCGTGAGGCTGAAGCGCTCCAGCAGTTCGTCGGCGCGGGCGCGGGCGCGTCGAGCGCCGAGGTGGTAGAGCCGACCGAACATCTCCAGGTTCTGCCGACCGCCGAGTTCCTCGTCGAGCGCGGCGTGCTGGCCGAGCAGACCGGTGCGTGCGCGCACACGGCCGGCCTGCTTCAGGACGTCGTACCCAGCCACCTCCACACGGCCCGAGTCCGGCCGCAGCAGGGTGGTCAGTACCCGTACCGCGGTGGTCTTGCCCGCACCGTTCGGACCGAGCAATCCATGCACGGTGCCGCGTCCCACCCGAAGGTCCAGCCCGTCCAGGGCGGCCTTCTTGCCGTATCGCTTGCGTACGCCTTCGACGACGATCCCGTCGGCCATGCGTCTCCTTCGACTCCATAGTCAAACTTGACTACTGCTCGTCGAACGGAGTAAACGCCCCTTCGGCGAGTTAGTCAAACTTGATTAGAGTGCGCCACGGTACGGGCCTGCCACCAGGCAGAAACCAACCCTCACCATGCGCCCCCGGGGTGCAGATCTCTCGTCGCGTAGGGGTTTCGCTCCCCCTCCGCGAGCACCGCGTGCACCCCCGCGAACGGCTCGCCCTCATCGGCTGAATGGATCCACAGGTTCATGATCTCGCCGATGTGCCCGAGCTGGCCCGGGCCGCCCTGGAGCGTGTAGTACGCGGTGACCGCCTTGTGCCACACCCTTCCCCGTCACTTGGTACTCGGTGCGGGGCGGGCCGCTGGCCGTGGACGGTGCGCTCTCGTGCGCGTGCAGCAGTCCCTGTTTCTCCATCTGCTTCAGAGCGTGGTAGATCGAACCCGGTTTGGCGTTGGACCACTCGTGCGCGCCCCAGTACTCCAGGTCGTTGCCTACCTGGTAGCCGTGGGCCCGCCCGTGCCGACGCACCGCGCCCAGAACGAGGAGACGGATTGCTGACATGCGTTCCAGGTTATGGCGCCGGCGGCGCACGACTGCGGCGGAGGGCGGGTGGACGCCGGGTCCGCGGCACCGGACCGCATCAACGCTCACGGTCTCGTCTTGCGCAGGTCTCGGGTTCGAATCCCGAAGGCGGCCCTGTAAAAGCCCCAGGACTCACTCGCCGTGACCTGGGGCTTTTGCTTTTGGAAGGGCGCGGGTCTCGCTGTCGCTCAGGAGGACGCGGGGACCCGCAGGGCGTTCCAGGAGGTGGCGCCCGGCCAGCCGTCCGCGTCGGGGCCCGTGTAACCGAGCCTGCGCTGCCACTTGGCGTATGAGGCCCGGTCCGCGTCGGTCCACTGGGGTCCCGGGCCGGAGCTGTAGGCGGAGCAGCCCTCGGCCACCAGGCGTCTGCCCATCGCGGTGACGACGGCCGACTTCGGCTTCTTCCTGAACCAGTCGGCGCCCGGGAACGGCTGGTAGGCGGCGCCCGAGTGGCCCGGGGCCGGGGTGCCGGTGGATGCGCCGGTGGCGAGCCGGGAGCCGATCCGGGTGCGCAGGGAGGCCATGGTGAAGCCGACCGGGTCGATCTTGGTGCTGGTCCACTCCTTGTGGCCGATGACGGAGGCGGCGTGCCAGCCGTGGGCGCGGCAGAGCGCGGCGGACGCCCTGGTGATCGCGGTGAGCTGGGCCTCGGGCCAGGGGTCCCGGCCGTTGCCGAGGTTCTCGCACTCGAAGCCGTAGAAGTGCGTGTTGCCGTCGGTGTTCTGCTGGTTGGGGGCGGGCAGCTTGCTCCTCTCGGCGACGGTGGCGGTCAGTACGTCGGCGTCGCCGAGGCCCGCGTGGTTGGCGCGGCCGTTGCCGACCAGGTGGACGGTGCCGTCCTTGGCGATGACGCCGTGGCAGAGCGGGCCGGGCAGGTCGGAGCGGCCGTTGTAGCAGAGGGCCACGGTGGCGGCGGTGCCCGAGGTGACGGTGTGGTGGATCATCACACCGTTCACCGGGCCCCAGGCGCCCTTGGAGTTGCGGTTGTGGGTGCGCCAGCCGGGGTGCTCGACGACGGTGACGCCTTCCTTCTTCAGGGCCGCGACGAGAGCGTCGGCGGAGAGAGGGATGGCCATGGGGATTCCTCCGGAGGGGGTGGGGCGGAGTGGGTGGGGCGTTTGTCGGGCGGTGTGCGTTGGAGGGTGCGCGGGGGGCCACCGTCGTCCCGGAGGACGGCGGCGGCCCGCGGCGGTAAGGACCCCGGCGGCGGCCGGTCAGCGGGGCAGGACCTCCCACAGGGTGAGGGCAGCGACCGCGACACCGGTGACGGCGCCGATGCTGGCCAGCGGCCAGCGGGCGCGCTCCAGGGCGTCGAGACGGGCTTCGTGGTCGGCGAGTTGCCGGTCGGTCTGGTCGCTGCGCTGCACCAGCAGGGCAAGGGAGCCGTCGGCGCGGGCGAACCCCGCCTCCATGGTCCCTCGGAGCCGCTCCAGTTCCCGGGCGATGGCGACCGGGTCGTTCGCGTCAGTCGGATACATGCGCGGCCGGGGCGGAACTGGAGGCCCCGGTGTCCGGAGTCCCGGGTGACGGAGGGCTGTCGGGCGCGGTCAGCCACGCCGGGAGCAGGGACTGTACGGCGGGAACGGCCATCGCGCGGGACAGCAGGCCGGAGACGGCGAGAGCCGCTCCCACCCACGGCAACGAGCGGGGCAGGGTCCCGCTGTCGACGAGGGCGGGGAGTGCGAGGGCGATCCCCGCGGCGGTCTGGATGACCGTGCGCAGGACGCGGATGGTGGTTGGGGTCATGCGAGCGCCTTTCGCGCGGTGGGGCAGCCGGGGAGCGGGCCCCGGCCAGGCAGGGCGGCAGGACCAAGCCGCTGGGGGCGGTGGGGCCCAGCCGGTGGGGGCGGTGGGGCCCAGCCCGTGGGGCCCTGCCGGGCCGGGCCCCACGGTGAGCGCCCTGCCGGGCTGGGCCCACGGTGGAGCGCCCGGCCCGGCAGGGGGCGAGGCCGGCTGGTGTGGGGTCAGCTGGTGTACGGGACCTTCAGGGCGTTCCAGGAAGTGGCGCCCGGCCAGCCGTCCGCGTCGGAACCGGTGTAGCCGAGCTTCTGCTGCCACTTGGTGTACGAGGCCCGGTCGGCCTCGCTCCACTGCGGGCCGGGGCCGTCGGCGTACGCGGAGCAGCCCTCGGCGACCAGCCGGCCGCCCATCGCGGCCACGATCGTCGAGCGGGGTGCCGATGTGAAGAAGGGCTGGCCGGGGAAGGGCTGGTAGTGCACGGCGCTCGCGCCCGGCGCGCCCGCGAGCAGGGCGGCCACCCGGGTACGCATCGACGCCATGCTGAAGCCCTTCGGGTCGATCTTCTGGCTGGTCCACTCCAGATGGCCGATGACCGATGGGGCATGCCAGCCGTGCGCACGGCAGATCGCGGCGGACACCCGGGCGATGCCTTCGAGCTGCGCCTCGGGCCACGGGTCGGAGCCGTCCCCGAGGTTGATGCACTCGAAGCCGTAGAAGCGGGCGTTGCCGTCCGTGTCGTCCTTGTGGGGGGCGGGCAGCGCGGTCTCGTTGACGACGGCGGTCAGTACGTCGCCGTCGCCGAGCCCGGCGTGGTTGGCGCGGCCGTTGCCGACGAGGTGGACGGTGCCGTTCTTGTCGATGACGCCGTGGCACAGCGGGCCCGGCAGGTCGGAGTCGCCGTCGTAGCAGTAGGCGACGGAGCTGTCGGTGCCCGAGGTGACGGTGTGGTGGACGATGACGCCGTTGACGGGGCCCCATGCTCCCTTCGTATTGCGGTTGTGGGTGCGCCAGTCGCCGTACTCGACGACGTGGACACCTTCGGCGGTCAGGGCGCTGACCAGGGTGTCTGCGGTGAGTGGGATGGCCATGGTGGCGGCTCCTCGGGGTGCGGGGTGTGAGATGGGCGGTGCGGGGTGTGGGATCGGGCGGGGCCTGCGGTACGGACGGTCGGCGGGGCCCGGGTACCGGACGAGCCCGGCGTACGCCCGGTCAGGAGACTGCGGCCCAGATGGCGTTGGCGTCCGCGACGATGGTGGACGGGGTGAACGAGGTGGGCAGCGAGGTCTGTCCGGTGGCGGCGAGCCGCGCATGCCGGACGAACTTGCCGGGCATCCGTGCGCTGCCGCCAGGGTTGTTGCCGACACTGGCGCCCACCATGAAGGCGGGACCGTTGGTCTTCGGGTCGGGCCCGTTGACCAGGAGCGCCACCCAGTAATTGCCCGCGGTGGCGACGTACGGTGTCGTCAGCTTGAGGACGGCGGTGGTACCCGGGGTCTGGCCGATCAGTTTGTCGAGGGTGCCGGTGACACCGACCCGGCTGCCCGAGCTGTTGTACAGACCGGCGTACGAGGTGGCGGCGAGGGTGCCGCCCGCGTAACCGGGCACGTAGAAGACGACGTTGGTGAGGGTCGCGCCGGTCGTCAGCGGTACGCCGACCAGATAGACGGTGCCGTTGATGCAGTACTGCGGGTTGGTCACGGAGGACGTCGCCGGGTCGAACGCCCAGGACTTGAAGCCGAGGGCGGCCGGCGTCCAGGTCCCGGACGAGGCCACCGTGTCCACGTACGAGCGGCGCACCAGCTGGTCGCCACCGACCGGGTCGGCGGTGACCGTGGGGACGGTGGAGAACGTCTTGGCGCCCGCGACCGTCTGGTCACCGGTGAGCAGGACGGCCTGGTCGGCGCGGACGGCGGAGAGGTCGGCGGCGGTCAGGGCGACCGTGCCGGTCTGTCCGTTGACGGAGAGGACGGGCGCCGTGCCGAGCCCCATGTACCGGGCGTCGCCGGTGGCCTCGGTGAGCGCGCCCAGGTCGGCGGCGGCCAGCGTGACGGTGCCGGTCCTGCCGTTGACGGAGGTGACGCCTTCGCCGGTGCCGGCCGGCAGTTGGGCCAGCGGTACCTGGCCGGCTGCGTCGAGCTGGGCGACCCCGCCGGCCTGCCCGGCTGCCGACGTGGCGAGGGCGCCGACCTCGGTGGCGGTCAGGATGATGTCCGCCTCGGCGTGCCCGTTGACCGAGCGGACCGGGCCGGCCGGTCCCGCGGGCCCCGGCTCGCCCTGCGGTCCGGCGGGGCCGGGCACGGAGACGTACTGGGTCCCGGCCGGGTCGGCGGGGGCGATGTCGGCGAGGTCGACTTCGGGGACGGTGGCCGAGAGGGCGATGTGGTACGTACGGGTCCGGCCGACCCCGTTGAGCCGCTCGGTGACGGTGTACGTCCAGCCGAACGGGTTCCAGCCCTCGGCGTCGGTGGCCGGAAGCACCACATCGATACGGCCCTCGGAGTCGAGAGCCGCGGTGGCCGGGCCGCCGACGAACAGATCGGCCTCGGAGTGGGTGAGCAGAGCCGGTGGCTGGAACTCGACGGTGCCGCTGAGCGGGTGGCCGTCGAGGGAGAGGTACTGGGCGGTGAGCCGGACGGTGGGGATGGATTCGGGCAGCACGGAGACTCCGGTATGTCGGGTGTGGGCGTTGGGAGTTGGACATTGGGGGGTACGGGGTGGGGGGGCGTCGGCCCCGTACGGGACCGGGCGGTGGTGGGGCGCCCGCCCCGTACGGGAACCGACGGCGCGGTGCGGGTGCGGGTGTGGGAGCGGTGCGGGTCTCGGTGTCGTACGGGACCGGACGACGGTCAGGGTGCGGGTGATGTACGGCCGCATCCCGGTGTCGTACGCAGCCGACGCCACCAGGTCCGCCCCCGGGCAGACCCGGATGAACCCGGACGGACCCGGGCTGGGACGGGGCTAGGACTGCACCCCGTACAGCCCGCGCGGCAGGCAGGCGACCGTGCCGCCGGTGGCCGGGGCCTTGGCCTGGATCTCGAAGGACAGCGCGTCGCCGAACGACGCGGGAAGGTCCTCCACCAGGGTCACGGTCAGAGCCACCGTCTGTCCGGCGGCCCCGGTGAGGGTTTGTTCGTCGCCGACCGGCTCACCGTTGACCAGCAGCCGGACGGCCGCACCCGCGGCCCCCGAGACGGCGATCACGCAGTACACCTTGGGGTGCTGGGCGAAGCCGGGGCCCGCATAGAGCGTGGTCCAGTCGGTGGCGGTGGTGGACTCCCAGCCCGCGGCGCCCACCGGGACCGGTGTCGGGAACGGCAGATAGGGGCGGGCCAGGCCGCCCCGCGCCGAGTCGGTGGCCAGGACCGTCTGGCCCTTGTGGTCGAGGATGCGCAGCGCCTGCACCGGCGAGTTCACCGGGTCGGCCGTGACCAGGGAGAGTGCCAACGAGCCGTCGTCGCGCCGGAGTTCGAGGCCCTGCTGGTAACGCTGAGTCTCACTGTCGCGGTCCGGCTGCACCCGGCCGGCCAGCAGCAGGTCCTCGCCCAGCGAGGTCCGGACACGGAGACGGCCCTGGTCGCCGACCACGATGTCGCCGTTGCCGACCTGGTTCATCGGCGGACTGCTGTTGGCGCTCGCCATCAGCCCGCGGATACGGCGCTCGATGTCCCGGATACGGTCCAGGAGATCGGTGGGGATGGTGGCCATGTCTCACACCCCTTCCAGATAGAGGGTCGCCGTCTCGGCCTTGGTGCGCTGCGGCGGCTCCACCGCGATCCCGACGATCCGGTACCGCTCGTCCTGCGGTTCCTGGTGCCACAGGTCCCGCAGCCGCAGCCGGATTCCCGCGCCCAGCAGCGCCGGGCTGATCCGGCCGTCAAGACGCACGGTGATCTCCGGGATCACCTCGGGCATGCGCTGACGGGCCAGTTCGGCCTGGGCCAGCGAGCGCAGGGTGGCCGTGTCGGTGACCCCGCTGTGGTCCGACGTGGACTCCAGCCGCGGCCAGCCGTCCGCCAGGTCGCCGGGCGACTCGACGGACACGGTGAGCGGCTGGGACTCCTCCGACTGGTCCGTGTTGGGCGAGTCGCCGCGCGCCACCCACACATCGGCCTGCACCGTCGAGTCGGCCGGCAGGCTGTACGTGATGACCTGGCCCGGGTGGTCGAGGACGATGTCGGACGCGCTGCTGGTGATGGCCGGATGGCCGAGCTGGAGCCGCTTGGCGCGCCGGCCCTCGGCGTCCCGGTAGCAGTGCACCCGCCACTCGAAGCCGTCGGCGAGCTGCGCCTGCTGGTCCAGGAGTTCACGGATCCGGGTGAGCGAGGAGTAGGCGAAGGCGCAGTCCCGCGCCACCCCTGACATCTCGTGCCCGAGCTGGATGCCGATGTCCCCGCCCTGCTGGTCCTGGGCGTGGGCCACCAGCATCCGGGCGATCTCGAACTGGTCAAGACCCGTGTACGAGAGAGGGAACGCGAGGATGCGGTGGTCCAGGTACGAGTCGAAGGTGCCGGCCTGGAACTCCACCTGGACCCGGCCGCGTTCGTCGGACGACGGGGTGCACGTCCACAGCACCCCGCCCCACCAGATGTCTCCGTCACGCTCCAGCCACACCGCGGTCCTGCCGGGCACCAGCGCGGCGCGGGCCCGGCCCGCCAGTGCGGCGTCCGGCAGCGGGACCGTCGCCGACAGCGACCCCGACTTGCCGATGTAGTCGTCGAACTTGGTCTCCGTCAGCGGCAGTACGTCCAGCACCCGGTCGGTGCGCAGATCGCAGAAGACCGCACGGTAGACGGGGGTGAGCGGGGTGTACGCCGTACGGGGCGAACTTGTCACGCCGCCCTCCTCAGAGCATCGGGTCGACGCGGACGAACCGGTTGTCGAACCAGTGGTTGTTGGTCGTGGCGCTGGAGGAGTATGCCGAGACGGCCGCGTACTGGGCGCCCGCCGAGAGCCCGCTGACCTGGAAGACGGTGGTCACCGACTGGCTGCCACGCCCGGTGTCGATGGCGGAGCGGGTCTCGTCGGCGCCCAGACCGGTGACCAGGACGCCTTCCTTGCGGATGTTCGCGGACATCCGGCCCCAGCCGCCCTCGATGGACGGCTGGCCCTGGAAACCCACGGTGACCAGTACCTTCCCGGACACCGGGGCGGTGAAGGTGGCGGTGATCGTCGGCCCGGTGGTCCCGGTCACCGTCTCGGACCAGGTGGTGGTCTTGCAGTAGCCGCCGTCGGTGTTGTACGCGAACACCGGGCTGGGCAGGGCGAGCATCCAGGCGGTGCCGCTCCAGCGCTCCAGACGGCCGTTGTTGTCCCGGTACTGGCCGACGTAACCGCCGGTGGCGAGCTGCCCGGTCGGGGCGATCCCGCCGGTCTGGCCCGGGTAGCTCACCCACTGCGAGCCGTCCCAGCGCTGGAGCTGGCTGCCGGTGTCGCGGTACTGGCCCGGGTAGCTGCCCGCCTCGGCGGTGTTCCCGTACAGCGGCAGGATGCCCCCGACGGCGACGGTGCTGGTGCGCAGATTGGCCACGGCGCCGGCCCAGGCGAGGCCACCGGTGCCGACCGACGCGCCGGCCGGGACCTGCACGGTCGCCAGCGGCAGGGCGGCGTCGGGCGCCACCGGGGCCTGCGGGGTGCCGGCCGGGGCGCCCTGGATGATCTCCAGGACGGCCTCGGTGCGGCCGGTGTTGTCGTACTGGGCGTCGTAGATCCGCAGCACCACGAGGTCGATGCGCGGGTTGTTGGCGTCACCGTCGGCGAAGACCACGGTGGTGTAGTCGGTGAGGACGACCGGGTACGCACCGGCCGCCGCGGAGCCCTGGACGACGGCCCGGCCGGGGGCGACGGTCGCGGTCATGCCCGCGGTGGAGCTGAAGACGTAGAACGCGGACATCAGGGACTTGCCGTCGGGCGAGCCCGGGATGATGCCGCCGCGGCTGGTGAGTCCGCTCGTCGGGGTCATGGTGCCGGTCGGGGCGAGCCGGGTGTCGGCACGGGACTGGCCGGACTCGGCGTCGGTGCGGTTGACGAGCCATGCGCTGCGTACGGGCATGAGGTCCTCCTGTGAGGGGGCTGCGGATAACAGGAACGTGAATGGAAAGCGGGAACGGAAAGCGGGAACGGAAAGCGGAAACGGAAAGCGGGAACGGAAAGCGGGGACGGGAACGGGAGTGCGGTACCGGCGGGAATGCGGGAGAAGGGGGCGCGGTCCGGTCACCAGTGCCCGTCGCGCCAGCGGACGGTGACGGACGCGGCCGGGGACGGGGTCGTGTCGTCCGAGCGGAACGCCAGGTCGGTGGTGCCGGGCTCCAGCTGGAACAGCTGCTCGGGCGAGGAGTCCGGGGTGGCGGTGTAGATACGGGACGCGGTGTCGTTGAGCAGCACCGTGCCCGTCTCGGTGTTCACGGTGAGGACGTCCCCGGCGCCGAGCGCCAGGTCGTACTGGAGCTGGCGTCCGTCGGAGAGCCGGGTCAGCGACGGCCGCTGTACGGGCCCGCGGAACTCCACGACGGGCCGTACGGAGGCGCCGCCTGCGTTGGCCGCGGCGATCGATCCGGCGGCGCCGGCCGCGCCCCAGTCCAGGGGCCACCGCAGACCGGAGCCCGCAGTGTCGTCCCAGGCCAGACCGGATTCGCCGACCGGCAGCCCGGTCACCGCCTCGTGCAGCACGGTCCCGTAGCGGCGCGGGTCGGTGGCCGTCCACTGGAGGCTGACCTTGGCGAACCCCTGCAGGGCGTACGAGCGGTCCTGCGGGACGACCCGGCGGCTGACCCGGGCGCGGACCGCCAGGGTCTCGCCCAGCAGGCGTACGGCGAGCCAGCGTTCCTGGCCGTCGGGGCCGGTCGCGGAGCGGAACGCGGTGGCGGTGGCGAGCGGGTCGGTGCCGGCCGGGGGCGCCAGCCAGACGGTGGCGCCGATCAGCCGGGGCTGGGCCCAGCGGTCGCCGGGCCAGGCGCCGTGCTGGTCGGGCCGGAGCACGTCACCGAGGTCAAGCTCGGGCAGGTCGTCCCAGCCCGTGATGCCGGTGCGGTCCACCGGGTAGGCCGTGCCGGTGCCCATGAGGAGTCCGCCCCACTGGATCTGCCCGTCGAGGGTGATCAGGGAGCCGGGGGCGGTGTCGTCGGTGAGTGCGGCGGTGGGCGGGAGGGTGGAGACGGTATCGGCCATGTCGGGCCGTCACCTCACTTCGGGGTGGGGTACGGGGGGTACGGGCAGGTACGGCGCAGGGCGGTACGGATGTGCGGCTCGGGGCAGGGAGGTGTCCCGGGCGGTACGGATGTGCGGCTCGGGGATACGGAGGCGTCCCGGCAGGCCGAAGCGGCGCGCGGCGGGGCGCCGGGCGGGGCAGGCCGTAGCGAGCCGCGAGGTACCGGCGGGGGCCGGATCGCAGGGGGTGTCAGGCCGCGGTGCGGTGCAGGAAGAGCAGATCGTCCGCGATGGTCAGCGGGCTGCTGCCCTCGCGCTCCTCGTACACCCGGACCCCGGGGCGGCCGGCGAAGAAGGCGGGCCCGGTGGTGGCGGACGCGCCGGACGGCGCGGGGAGGAAGCGGCCGAGCGAGAAGAGCGGCTGCACGGCGGAGGCGCCCGGCACGGCGGCCGGGAGGACGACGCCGCCTTCGGCGAGCTGCGGGATCTTCGACAGGTGCACGCCGAACTTCTTGCCGAAGAAGCTGAAGCTCAGATGGTTGAGCCCGTCGATGATCCAGTTGGCGAAGGCGATCAGGCCCTTCACGGGCCCGGTGATCACCCCGGCGACGGTCTGGATACCGGTGGAGAGGAAGTTCCCCATCCCGTGCAGCGACTTCGACATGGCGTCGCGTACCCGGGTGAAGGCCGAAGGGAGCGTCCTGGTCAGCCAGTTCATGGTGGGCTGGATGGCTCCCTTGAAGCCGTTCCAGGCGCCCTTGACGATCGAGGTGACGGCGCGGGTCGCGGTGGAGATCGCGCTTCCGGCGCCCTGGAACCCCGAACCGATCGCGGCGCCCAGGGCCTTGAGGACGGAGCCGACGGTCTTCCGTACACCGTCGAACACCGCGGAGACGGTCTTCGCCCAGCCTTGGATGACCGGCGCCATGAACGCCCAGGCGGCCTTGAAGCCGTCGAGCGCGGCCTGGAAGACCTGCTGGATGATCTTCTGGCCGGTCTCGGAGTTCACCGCGTAGTCGACGAGATAGGCGACCAGCGGGGTGACGATCCCGAGGATGAAGCCCAACGGGTTCGCCTTCATGGCTGTGTTGACGGCGGTCATGGCGATCGAACCGAGCGTCATCGCGGTCCCGAAGAGGGTCATGAACTTGGTGACCTTCGGGGTGTAACTGCCGAGCAGGTCCGTCACGGACCCGAAGACCCCGGCCCCGGCGGCGAGGGCCCCGAGCACTCCGAGCGGGCCCCGGACCTTCGTGGCTCCTGCGCGGATGCGGGTGGCGGCGGTGGTGGCGGAGCGTCCGACCCTGCGCACCGCGGTGGCGGCCTGCGTCGTTGCCGTACGGAGACGGCGCACCGCCGGTGCGGCGGTGTCTGCCCGGGTCGTCATCGTGCGGACGGGGGCCTGAACTCCGACGAGTCCGCGCCGCATGGTCTGGACGGCTGTGCCTGTCTGGAGGGCCACGGTCCGGAAGGTGTTCAGGAAGGCTGCGGGGCGGGCCCCGCCGGAGGTGGGATCCCGCCGGACGCTGGTCGTCCGCGTGCCCTTCATCCCCGCGCCTTGGAGAGGAACAGCAGGGCGGTGGCGGTGTCCTGGAGGCTGCTGCTGGTCGCCTCGTAGTACTGCTCGATGTAGAAGCCGCCGTCGCTCGCGGCGGCGCCGGTGCCGGTCTGGCCGGCGCGGGTGGTGTGGCCGAGCAGCCTGCTCAGTTTGGAGAGCGGCAGGACGGCCTCGGCCTCACCGGCCTCGGCGACGATGGTGTGCACGCCGCCGTTCTGCGGCTGGACGATGCCGCCCTGGGCGAGGCGGGGGATGGTCGGCAGATGGATGCCGAAGGACTTCCCGCCGACGACCGGCACCCAGCCGGGTACGGAGACCCGGATGCCGTTGAGCTTGCCGATGGCCGAGTTGATCAGGCCGATGACGGCGTTGATCGGGCCGGTGACAGCACCCTTGATGGCGCCGAAGGCACTGCTCGCGATGGACTTGAGACCGTTCCAGGCGCTGGACAGCTTGCTCCTGACGGCGGTGAAGGCCGCCGGCACGACGCTCTTGATCCAGTTGACCACCGGCGAGATGACGGACTTGATGCCGTTCCAGACCGCGGTGACGACCTTCTTCACGGCGTTCATGGCCGTGGTGATGATGGACTTCCAGAGATTGAAGTAGGTCTTGATGACGGTCGCGACCGCCTTGACGACCACCGAGACCGCCGTCTTGATCCCGTTCCACACCTTCTTCATCAGCGCCCCGGCGGCCTGCATGACCGGGCCGACGGCCTTCATCACGCTGGTGATGACACTCTTGATGACGCTGAAGGCGGTATTGAGGATCTTCTGCATGGTCTTGGACTGCATCGCCATGTCCACGATCTTGGCGATCAGCGGGGCCAGCAGCGCCATGAGGACGCCGATGAGGTTTCCCTTCATCGACTTGTTGAGCCCTTGCATGCCCTTGTCGGCCTTGGCCGCACCGGTCTGGAACTTGCCTATGCCGGCTCCGCCGGTCTGCCCGGACTTGCCGGCCTTGGTGACGGACTTCTCCGCCTTGTCGGCTGCCAGTTGGAGCGACTTCAGCTCCTTGGCGGACTGCTGGGACGAGGACTTGATGCTGTTGATACCGCTGTTAGTGCTCTGTGCGCTCTGCTTCAGGCCGGTCGCCGACCGGCTGGCCTGGTCGAGGTTGGTCTTGAAGCCGCGGAGGCTGTCGGAGGCCTTCTTGAGTGTGGCTGTGAACGCCATTCCATGTCCGATCGTTCATCGGCCTGTTCAGCCGACCGGCTGGCGGCCGGAGGGTGGGTGAGGGCGTGCGCCGCCGATGGGCGGTCAGGCGAACTCGGCGAGCAGCCCGTCGACTTTGGTGTGCAGGCTGCCGATCGCGGTGTCGAGCTTCCGGGTCGCCGCTTCGATCCTCGCGACCGAGCGGTTGGTCCACTCGGTATCCGGGGCATTCATCTGTGTGACCTCGGTGCTTTCGAGTTTAGGCAGGCCCCGTTTGGTCGTGCCGATCTTCTTTCCTTTTCCCTCCAGGAATTTTTGCAGTGCGACGTCGAACTGGATGAGCTTCACGCCGAGTGTTCCGACGAGTGCGAGTCCCAGTGTCACGACCGTCGTCATCGAGAATGACGAAGTGGCGAGGCTCTTTACGCTGTCCACGATGTCCTTGCCCAGGATGCCCGACAAAAGAGTTTCGATGGATCCGGGCTCTGGTTTCTTCTCTTCTTCGGGGGCCTTCGCCCCTGTTCCGGTGGATGACTTCTTCAGTGCAGCGATCTGTTTGGCTATGTATTCCTCGGTGGCCAGTCGGCTCGGCCCCTTTCCCGGAATCGAGTCCTGGACGCCTTTTACAGCCTGCAGAATCTCGGTGTCCTTGGCGAGGAGTTCTTCGTTCGTCGTCATCGGGCAACCCTTCTACGCTTACCGGTGCTGGAATCCACCCTCAGAAGAGGTCGGAAATTTCACCATAAGAGAAACTTTGCACGGGATAGTCCCGCTACTGTCACGGCATCGGGTTGTTGCCACCAGAGGTGACGCTGTGTCATCATTCAAGAAAGGGAATGTGGAGGATCTGTGGAGACCAACGTCTGCGGAGTTGTTTTCGCTCTCGCTGTGCTGGGCCTTATCGTTTTCGGAATTCCTTACCGCACGCAGGCTCCGCTGCGGAAGAGGGGTGTGAAGACATGGGCCTGGGAGGCTTCCAAGTCGGTTCCCCAGGACGGGAAAATAACCGTGAGGTACGGGTACGACGGGCGGGATGGCGGATTGCACAGTATTGCCATGGTCGGTCTCACCTCGATGCCCTCGGGTTCGCAGGAGGTCGTGTACGACCCCGAGAACCCGAAGCGAGCGGAATTCGTTTCCCGGATGCCGGAGAATGTGAACAAGAGGCGGAATCTTCTCTATGCCTTGTGGGGTGTGGCGCTGATCTCGTTGATTCTGGGTCTTATCGGCGCTTTGACCTGATCGGCTGCAGTTCGTGCGCGGGCTTGTGGGGATATCGGCGGCGTGTGCCGCTGGCTGAGTTGGATCTGCTTACTCAATGGTTTAGGGTGCTGATTTCGCTTGGTGGGGGCCGTGGACCTAGTACTTCTGATATTTATCTTTGCGGTTTCATGCATTCTCATAGGGCAGTTCTACTGCCTGTGGCGTGCCGGGGTTGCGCGGGATTCGTGGCGTGAGGTGTCAGGCCGCTGTACGACGTGGTTTTATGCGAACAATCAAGTTGGTATGGCCTATGAGTACGTCTCGGCGGATGGTGAAACGCGGCAGGGGAAGTCAAAGCTGTACAGTTACAGTCCGCCTGCTGCTGGGTCGGAGGTTCCTGTTCTTTATGATCCGCGGCGTCAGCGTCGGTCGATGCCGCGGACGGAGGCGGATGAGCACATTGGGTTCAGTGGTGTGTTCACTGTGGTGCTGAGTTCTATTTGGTGCTTCCTTGTGGTTGTCGAGATTCTTTCTCTGACGATTTGGTCCTGACTCTTCCCTGTGGTCGCAGCGGGCTGAATGGATTTTCTTCACTCGCCTGTTTCAGCTGCCTTTGCTGGTGTAGCAGCCCCCGAGAGGACTGGGAGTGCCTGCGGCCTCTCTGTCTCCGGAGTTTGCCGCGGTGTGATCGGATGAACCATTCAAGCGTGTGCGAGTGTCGCCTTCAAGGCGCAGGTGGAGGCTCGATGTTTGTCGTTGTCGGCGTAATATTCTTCGTTTCCGTTGTGGTGCTTCTGAGTTCTGGAGTCCCTTTTCTTGCGCAAGCCCCTCTGCGTAAAAGAGGCGTGGTTGTTGATGCGAAGGTGGCGCGCCGCTCCGTTCCACGAGACGGAAAGATCGACGTGGAATACCTGTACATCACCCACGAGCGGGAGCGGCACACTATTTGGCAGCGTGGCTGCTCTCAGTACCCGCAGGGGGGTGAGCGAGTCATTTACGATCCGCAGAATCCCAAGCGGGCCGAGTTTATGATTTTCATGTCTCGGAACCCCAAGAAGAAGGTTGGCATCCTGACGGTTGTGGGAGTAGTGGCAGTCGTAGCGCTCATTTTGCTCTGTGTTGGCTTGCTGATCTGACTACGGTTGTATGAACCGGTGATTTTGCGGCCGGGCGGCGTCGTGGGGAGAAGTGTGTGAACAGAGGGTTGGTCCTCTTTATTTCCCTGCTTTGTGATAGCGCTGGTCTTGATTTTTCCGGGATGTACCGGCGCGGTGCTGTGACGCCGAACGCCTCGTGGTGCTGGCGATTCAATCCATGGAGGATTCAGTGTTCGATGCCGGTGTGGTAGTGCTCGCCGTCGCTGTCCTGGCGCTTCTTTATTCGGGAGTTCCCTTCATGCTGCAGAGGCCGCTGCGCGAACGTGGCACGCATACGACCGCCTGGGAGGTAGGAAGGACAGTTCCCCGTGATGGCAAGATCGACGTGCAGTACGCGTACGACGGGGGCGATGGGGAACCACAGCGCACCAAATGGATGCGTGGCCTCTCCATGCAGCCCCAGGGAGCGCCATCGGTCATTTACGATCCGGAGAACCCCAAGCGCTCCGAGTTCGTGTCTCTCATGCCGGAGAACGTGAAGCGGAAGCGCGTCTATCTCGGCTGCCTACTGGCCGTGGCCGCTGTCTCGCTCATCCTGGTGTGTGTCAGCGCGCAGGCGTGAGCGCCGGGTTCACTACCGGTGTGGGTCTGACCATGATCATTACTGGGCTAATTTTGCGGGTCTTCTATTCCTGACGGGTCATATTTTTTGGCAGCGTCGGCGCGCTGATGTGCCCCGTCCGGGAAGTCCTGTGCGGCTCCTGTGCCCGCCGGGGGGGCCCGGGGGCGCGGGCGGGCGGGGGGGGGGGGGGGCGTATTAAGGGGGCCGTG
>NZ_JBHYWP010000043.1:0-40682 GCF_042751845.1 Streptomyces sp. NPDC059398
GTGCGCGTCAGTGACGCGCACCGGCCGGGCGCCCGTCAGTGACGCGCCCCCTGTTCCGGCGCCGCGTGCCGGTCGCGAGCGGCACCGATGCCGATGACGGCCTGCGGCACCAGCAGCACGATGAGCATCACCAGCGGCACCGTCCAGCCGTCGGTCAGCTGGTGCACCGCGCCCAGTGCGAGCGGTCCCACCGAGGCCAGCAGATAGCCGAAGCACTGGGCCATGCTGGACAGTTGCGCGGCATGCCGGCCGTCCGGCGCCCGCTCCACGATGAACAGCATCGCGAGCGAGATCGCCGCGCCCTGGCCGAGCCCGAGCAGGATCATCCAGAGGTAGGCCCCGCCCACAGGGGCGCAGATGAGCCCCACGAAACCGCCCACGGTCAGCACCGCGCCGACCGTCGCCAGCAGACCGGGCCGTACGCCCCGGGAGGCCAGCACCGGGGAGACGAAGGCCCCGGCGATGCCCAGCAGGCTGGAGAAGGACAGCATCCATCCCGCGGTGCCCTCGGCCATGCCCGCGTTGCTCAGGATGGTCGGCAGCCAGGCGGCAGCGGCGTAGTACGAGAGGGACTGCAGCCCCATGTAGCCGGTGACCAGCCAGGCGACCGGGTGGCGCCAGAGCCCCCGGACGGGATGGGCCGCGCTGCGTGCCTCAGCGGCACTGGCCCGGCTGTGGCGGCGGATCTGCGGGGCCCAGACGATGACGGCCACCAGGCCCAGCAGCCCCCAGAGTGCCAGCGTGGAGCGCCAGTCCAGGTGGGCGGCGTGCTCGACGGGGACGGTGATACCGGCCGCCAGGGCGGCGCCGCCGAACAGCGACATCGAGTAGAGGCCCGTCATCAGGCCGACCCGGTGCGGGAAGTCCCGCTTGATGACGCCGGGCAGCAGGACGTTGGCCACGGCGATGCCCGCACCCACGACGACCGTGCCGCCGAGCAGCGCGGCCATCGAGGGCAGCAGCCGCAGCGCGGTCCCGGCGCAGATCAGCACCATGGTGCCGAGGAGCGCGGGCTCCATGCCGAACCGGCGCCCCAGACGCGGTGCGAAGGGGGCCAGCAGTCCGAAACAGAGCAGCGGCAGGGTGGTCAGCAGCCCGACCGCGGTGGCGGACATCCCGGTGTCGTCGCGGATGGTGTCGAGCAGGGGCGAAGCGGCGACCAGGGCGGGGCGCAGATTCAGCGCCAGGACGATCACGCCGAAGGCGAGCAGCCCGCCCGGCCGCACCGCGGGCCCGGGCGCCGCGGGTATCCGTTCGCCGGAGGTCCGGGGTGCGGTCTGCTCGGCAGGGGTGCCCGTCATGAGCGGCCTCCAGTGTTCTCGTCGGGGCACGCCTCGGCGTCCGCCCCCGGGCCGGGGCCCGCTGCGCCGCCGTCCGGACCGCCGGGCAGGGGGTCCGCGTCCTGCAGGGTCCGTACGGAGGCGATGGTCTCGTTGATGTAGTGCTCGACGCTGCGGACCGCCCGGTCCGCGTCCGCCGCCTCGATCGCGTCCACCAGGGCGGCGTGCGAATCCAGCTGGAAGCGCGGCCCGTCCGGGAGCGGGGCGTGGGCGACGGAGGTGATGGCGGCGCGCAGCCCGTCGGTGAGGTGGCTGTACAGATCCGTGAGCATGCCGTTGTGCGCGGCGGCCACCACCGTACGGTGGAAGGCGACATCCGCTTCGACGAACTCCGCCGGGTCCGGCTGCTGCCTGGTCTCGTCGCGCCGTCGCAGCGCGGCCCGCAGTGCGGTCAGGTCCTCGGGGGTACGGCGCTCGGCCGCCAGCCGGGCGGCGTCGCGCTCCAGACCGGCGCGTACCTCCAGCGCCTCCAGATGGCTCGCCCGGCGCAGCCGCCGCAGCAGCGCGGCGCCGAGGTCGTCGGCGGCGCGTACATAGGTCCCGTCGCCCTGGCGCGGCTCCAGCATCCCGCTGTGCACCAGGGCGCGCACCGCCTCACGCACCGTGTTGCGGCCGACGCCCAGCAGCTCCACCAGGACCGGCTCGGCCGGGATCTTCGTACCGACCGGCCACTCCCGGGACTCGATCAGGGTCTGCAGCTGGTCGATCACGCGTCCGACCAGACTGGTGCGCTCCGTCGCGCGCAGCGGCATGTCCACCTCCAGGCTCAATTCCTCCAATCAACCTAACATCCCATGTTTGATTCGCGGAGGGCCGGGGCCGGAGGCCGTACGGAGGCGGCCGGAGCCGGGACCGGGCAGAGGCCCGCGGCGCCGCCGCTACCGGGCCGAGTTGCGGGCGCGCCCGGCGGACCCGGCGGCGTCGGACCCCGCGGCGTCGGGTCCGTCCTCGGCGCGCGCCACCCGGTCCCGGACCGAGCCGACACCCCTGCCGAGCGCGCCCACCGCGAGCAGGAGCACCACCGTGCCCAAGGTGAACGCCTCGAACGTGGTACGGCTGACTCCCCAGGTGCTCCGGAAGTCGTAGCCGACACCGAGGAGCGCTTCCAGGGTGCCGGGGAAGAGCGCGACCCACGAGCCGACGAGGATCCAGACGTAGACGAGGGCCGCGCAGACCCGGAAGCCCGGGGTACCGAAGGGCACGGTGTAGGGGCGGGGGGTGTCGCGGTGGCGGTGGCGCAGGGTGACCAGCGCCGGGACGACGACCAGGTAGGAGAGGAGCAGCGTGGTGATGGCCACGGTGAGGACGACACCGAAGACCGCCGCGCTGTCGCCCCGTACCAGAACCGTCGCGGCGACCATGAAGACCGTGGCGGTGATCCCGGAGAGCAGATTCATCCGCACCGGGGTGCCGAGCCCGCGGTGGAAGGCGCCGAGCGAGCGGCCGAAGAACCCGCCGTCGGCCGCCGCCATGGCCTGCATCCGGTCGCTGACGATCATCCAGGCGCTGCCCTGGGTGAGCAGCGCGAAGGCGAACATGACCCCGGCAGCCGTCAGCAGCGGCCCGCTCCAGGAGCCGTACACGCCGAAGACCAGGGCCGCGGCCTCCATGAACCCGCCGATGCCGGTGACCTTGTCGGCGGGGGCCACCGACAGGATGGCGATGACCGGCAGCAGATAGCAGCAGGCCGCGACGGACGCGGAGACCGCGATGGAGACGGGCACATCGCGCTTGGCGTCGTGCATCTCGTCGCCCGCCGCGTTCGGCGCCTCGAAGCCCACGTACGCGAAGAGCAGGACGGGCACCAGGGCGAGGAACCCGGCGGTGGTCGGTGTGAACCGCGCGTGCTCCAGCCCGCTGAAACCGTGCCGCAGGCCGTAGGCCAGGGCGGTACCGGTGAACAGCAGGACGCAGCCGACCTTGACGACCGCGCCCGCCGTGGTGATCCATTTGCCGCGGCGCAGCGAGACGACGGCGGTCAGGATCGAGGCCCAGATGAAGACGAGCTTGAAGGCGTAGTCGGCGAAGGTACCGCTGCCCAGGTGCGACACATAGCTGTTCCAGGCGTCGGACGCGGCGAAGACCAGCGAACCGCCCAGCCAGACCGGGTTGGTGACCCAGTAGAAGAGTGTGGTGAGCGCGGCCGTCGCCTTGCCGAAGGCGAGCTTGACCCAGACATAGGGGCCGCCCTCCTGCGGAAAGGCCGCGCCCGTCTCCGCGAAGAGCAGCGCGTACGGGACGAGGAAGAGCAGCGCGATGACCGCGGTCCAGGTGACCGCCTCGCCGCCACCGGTGGCGATCTGGCCGACCACGTCGAAGGAGATGACGGCGGCGATCCCCATCGCCATGATGTCGAAGCGGCGCAGGCTGCGGGAGAGATGGGGCGGCGGGGGCACGGCCGCTGGTGCGGGTGAGGCCGGTGGTGCAGACACGGGGTCCTCCTGCTGGCACGCGCCGCGGGAGGCACGTGAAGAACGGTGGGATACGGCCGGTGGCGCGCCCGCCCACGGGGGCGCCGGAGTGACGGGCGGGGCCGGCCGCTGCGGCCGGCCCCGCCCGTGCGTGCGCCGGGTGTGCTCAGGCCCGGACCTCTCCGGTGGGCAGGGTGCGCTCCAGGACCGAACGCAGGGCCACGGCAGCCTCCTTGGCCTCGGCGTCCGTCATGATCAGCGGGGGCGACAGGACCAGACTGTGCGCCGAGTCGCGGACGATGACACCGGTCTCGCGCCGGATCACGTCGTGCGGCATCCGTGCCGGGTCAAGGGGGAGCGGGGCACGGGACGCGCGGTCGGCGACGAGTTCGACGGCCAGCATCATCCCGACCGACCTGATCTCTCCCACGATCGGCAACTCGCCCAGCTGCGAGTCCAGTTCGGCGTGGAGCCGGGCGCCCATGGTGACGGCGCGGCCGAGCAGCCCCTCGCGCTCGATGATGTCGAGGTTGGCCAGGGCGACGGCGGCCGCGACCGGATGGCCGTTGTACGTGTAGCCCATCGGGAAGCCGTGGTCGCGCAGCAGCACATCGGCGACCCGGTCGGCGACCAGCAGCGCGCCGAGCGGGATGTATCCGGAGGTGATGCCCTTGGCGGTGACGATGATGTCGGGGGTGACACCGAAGTGCTGGGCCGCGAACCACTCGCCGACGCGGCCGTATGCGGTGACGACCTCGTCGAAGACGAGCAGGATCCCGTGCCGGTCGAGAACCTCGCGCACCCGCGGCCAGTAGTCGGCGGGCGGTACGAGCATGCCGCCGACGCCCATGATGGGTTCACCGATCATGGCGGCGATGTTGCCGGGCCCGATGTCCGCGATACGGGCCTCCAGTTCGGCGATCAGGAAGTCGGTGGGGTCCTGGCCGCCGTACAGCTCGGTGCGGTAGGGCCACGGCGGGGTGAGGTGCGAGACATGCGGCATCATCGGCGCGAACCCCTCGTGGTAGACGGGGAATCCGGTGGCGGAGCCGCCGCCGTAGCCGATGCCGTGGTACGCCTTGTCCCGGGCCAGGATCCAGGTGCGGTCGGTGTCGCCACGCCGGTGGTGGTAGTAGCGGGCCATCTTGATGGCGGCCTCGTTGCCCTCGGAGCCGCCCGATGTGAAGTAGACGTGGTCCAGACCGGCGGGGGCGAGCGAGGCCAGCCGGGCGGCGAGCGCGACGGCCTTGTCGTTGGAGAACTCCCAGAAGCTGGTGAAGTACTCCAGCTGCTTCATCTGGTCGAAGGCGACCTGGGCGACCTCCTCGCGGCCGTGGCCGATCTGCGCGAGCCAGAGCCCGCCGGTCGCGTCGAGGTAGGAGCGTCCCGCGGCGTCCGTGAGCCGGCAGCCGGAGCCGCCGGTCATCACGACCCGCTCATCGGCGGACCCGGGGAGGTAGGGGTGGATGATGTGTGCCCGGTCGGTGGCGGCGAGTTCGGCATGGCTGAAGGGCATGGCCGTCAGTCCTTTCGTTGCGGTGCGGTTCGTTGCTCAGCTGTCCGTTGCACAGCTGTCCGTTGCTGTGCGATTCGGTGCTGCGCGATGAGTCGGTGCCGTGTGTGGTCGGGCCTGGGCCCGGTCAGGCCGGGCCGGTCAGCTCTACGGCTGCCAGGGCCAGTGCCTTGGCGGTGTCGACGAGATCGCTGACCTCGATGTACTCGTCGATCGTGTGGAGGGTCGGTGATCCGTCCGGCCTGGTAGCGGTGGGTCCCAGGCAGACGGCGGGGGTACGTCCGAAGCGGGTGAGCGTCGCCGCGTCGGTCCAGGAGGGCTCGCCGAGCACCCGGGGCGTGCGGCCCAGCGCGGTGGCGCAGGCGGCGAGCCGTACGGGCAGCGGGTGACCGGATCCGACCTCGGCGGGCGGCAGTTCGGTGTCCCAGGCGAACCGGGGCGGGTGTGCGGACAGCCAGCCGTCCCGGGCGCAGGCCGCGCGTACCGTCCGCTCGATGTCGTCCCGTACCCGGCTCGCCCAGCCGCCCTCGTCTGCCTGGACCGGCAAGTACGTGATGTCCAGGGCGACTTCACAGGAAGCCGGGTAGGTCACCCACCACTCGCCGCCCCGGATGGTGGTCGGCACGATCGACGGCGGCGGCAGCAGCGGGTGCCGGTGCGCCGGGTCGGCCGCCCAGCGTTCGCGCAGCTCCTGGAGTGCGGCGAGCACGGGCAGGGTCTTCTCGATGGCGTTGACCGCGCCTCCGGAGCGCCAGTCGCCCGGCGGGTGCTCGGCGTGCCCGGGGCGGCCCGCGACGGTGACGGTGCCGCCGAGTATGCCCCGCTGCGCGGTGACGACATCGAGATCGGTCGGCTCCGGGACGATCGCCGCGTCGGCGCGTACGCCGTGGTGGACCGAGGCGAGGGTGCCCGCGCCGTTCCACTCCTCGTCGGTCGCGGTGTTGACCAGCAGATCGCCCGGCAGCCTGATACCGAGAGCGGCGAGCGCCTCGGCGGCGACGACCGCTGCCGCGATACCGCCCTTCATGTCACAGGTACCGCGCCCGTACAGCCGCCCGTCACGGACCTCCGCGCGGAACGGATCACTGCTCCAGTCGGCCGCCGGCTCGGCGGACACCACATCGATATGCCCGTTGAACAGCAGTGACCTGCCGCCCCCGGTGCCCGGGAAGCGGGCGATCAGCTGCGGGCGGCCGTCGAAGCCGAGCCCCGCCGGTGTCTGCGGCGACGCGGGCAGGGCGCCCGGGGCCGGGGTGAAGACATCGGCGGTGGCGCCGGCCGCGCGCAGCCGCTGGGCCAGATACTCCTGGAGGTCGGCCTCGTCGCGGGCGGGTTCGGACGCGCTGCCGCGCACCGTCGTGTCGAAGGCCACCAGGTCGCAGGTGAGGCGGACCAGGTCGTCGGCGCGCCGGTCGATCTCCTCCAGGACGGAGTCCACATCCGAGGTGTTCATGCGTAGTCGATCCAAGTCGTCTTCAGGCCGGTGTACTTGTCGAAGGAGTGCAGGGACAGATCGCGGCCGAAGCCCGACTGCTTGAACCCGCCGAACGGGGTGGCGGGACTCAGCGCGTCCACGGTGTTGACCGAGACCGTCCCGGCGCGCAGCGCGTCGGCGACCCGGTGGGCGCGGGAGAGGTCACGGGTCCAGAGCGAGGCGGCGAGGCCGTACGGGGAGTCGTTGGCGATCCGTACCGCGTCGGCCTCATCGGTGAACGGCAGTACGGTCAGCACCGGCCCGAACAGTTCGTCGCGTGCCAGTGGCGCGTCCGGGGCGAGGCCGGTGACCACGGTCGGGTCCAGATAGGCTCCGGGCCGCTCGGGGCGGGTGCCGCCGCAGGCGATCCGGCCGCCCGATCCGGTGACCGCCGCGAGGATCCGTACGGCCTGCTCCTCGTCGACCAGCGGCCCGAGCCGGGTGGCCGGGTCGAGCGGATCGCCGGGGACGTAGGCGACGGTGTGCTTGACGACCCGCTCGGTGAACTCGTCGGCGATCGAAGCGTCGACCAGCAGCCGGGTGTTGGCGGAGCAGACCTGCCCCGCGTTGGAGAGGAAGCCCCACGCGGCGCGCTCCGCCGCGGCGTCCAGATCGGCGTCGGCGAAGACCAGGCACGGGCTCTTGCCGCCCGCCTCCAGCCACACCTGCTTCATATTGGAATCGGCCGCGTACGACAGGAACCGCTTGCCGACCGATGTGGAGCCGGTGAAGACGAGGGTGTCCACGTCCGGGTGGAGCCCCAGCGCGCGCCCGGCCTCCGGCCCCGGCCCCGGCACGACGTTGAGCACTCCTTCGGGCAGCCCGGCTTCCATGGCGAGTTCGGCCAGCCGGAGCGCCGAGAGCGGGGACTGCTCGGCGGGCTTGAGTACGACGCTGTTGCCCGCCGCCAGTGCGGGCGCGAGCTTCCAGACGGCGATGTCCAGCGGGAAGTTCCACGGCACGACCGCGCCGACGACGCCGAGCGGTGCACGCCGCACCAGCGCGAGGCTGCCCGGCGGGGTGGGGGCGACCTCGTCGTACAGCTTGTCGGCCGCCTCCGCGTACCAGGCGAAACAGCCCGCGGCGCCGGGCACGTCGGTGCCGTACGACTCCGTGATGGGCTTGCCCATGTCGAGGGTGTCGAGGAGCGCGAGCTCCGGGCCGTTCGCCTCGATGAGCGCGGCGAGGCGCAACAGGACCCGTTTGCGGACGGCCGGGTCGGCGCCGGACCAGCCGCCGTCGTCGAAGGCGGTACGGGCGGCGCGCACCGCCGCGTCGATCTCGGGTGCGCCGCCCCGCGCGACCCGGGCGACGGTCCGCCCGGTGGCCGGGTCGACGGTGGCGAAGGTGGCGCCGCCGGCGGCGTCGGCCCAGCGGCCGTCGATGAAGGCACGGGTACGGAAGGAGAGTCCGGCGGCGCGCTGCCGCCAGTCGGCGTGGGTGTTCATACGGTCGGGGCTCCGGAAGTCGGTGCGGGCGAAACGGGCGGTGTCGTGGGGTCGTTGGGGGCGGTGGTGGAGGGAGAGCCGGCGGCGGCCCGGTGGCGGCGTGCGGTCGTCCGGGCGGCGAGCAGATACACGGGGACGGTGACGACGAGCCCCGCGGCCCAGCCGAGATCGGTGTCACCGAGGGCGTGGGCGACCGGCCCGGTGTAGAGGGACTGCGCCATGAACGGGATCTCGGCGAGGATGCCGAGTACGTACACACCCAGTGCCACCGGGTTCCAGCGGCCGTAGATCCCGCCGTCCGCGGCGAAGAACGACGCGACGTCATAGCTGCCGTGCCGGACCAGGTAGAAGTCGACGAGGTTGATCGCCGTCCAGGGGATCAGTACGTACTGCAGGAGGTAGATCAGATCCAGGTAGCTGCTCATGAAGGAACCGGCGAGCACCAGGGCGAGGAAGACGGAGAGCACCGTCAGTGCGGTCCCCAGTACGGCGCGGCCGGTGGCCCGGGGCAGCCAGCGGTGGGCGAAGGTCTGTACGGCGGTGACCGCGCAGAGCACCGCCCCGTACAGGTTCATGGAGTTGGTGAGCATCGTGACCAGGGCGAAGCTCCACAGGGTGAGCTGCCCGAGCGCGCTGCCCAGCAGACCGTCGAGCGCCGCGATCGGGTTGTCGCCGCCGGACAGTCCGATCGCCGCGCCGACCACCATGGGCAGCAGACTGCCGAGGACGCACCCGGCGTAGGTGCACCAGAGCGTCGAGCGGACCCCGGCGCGGTCGGCGGGCATGTAGCGCGAGTAGTCCGAGACGTACGGCGCGTACGCGATCTGCCAGAGCGCGCCCACCGAGACCACGCCGAGGAACCCGCCGACGCTGAAGCCGCCCCGGGTCAGCAGCCCTTCGGGCAGCCCGCCGGTGAACAGCCAGACCGCGCCGACGAGTTGGACGGCGCCGAACACCCAGCTGGTGAGCGCGCCGATCCGGTGCATCAGGCGGTACCCCACCACGGCGACGGCCAGGCTGACCACGCCACCGATCAGCACACCCGTCCGCGTCCCCAGCGGGGTCACCTCGCTCAGGGACTGGGCGCCGACCACCAGATTGGAGGCGAAGAAGCCCTGGTACATGACGATGACGACGAGCACGACGGCGAGCGCGCCCACGGAGCCGAACTGGCCCCGGCTCTGGATCATCTGCGGAACACCGAGCTGCGGGCCCTGCGCCGAATGCAGTGCCATGAGGAAGCCGCCGCCGAGATGACCGACCAGCAGGGCGGCCAGGCTCCACCAGAAGGACAGACCGAAAGCGGTGGGGGCCAGTGCCCCGGTGACGACGGTCAGCGGGCCCAGGTTCGCGCTGAACCAGATGGTGAACAGATCGCGGGTGCGGCCGTGCCGCTCGGAGACGGGGACGGCGTCGATGGTGCGGTGCTCCACGACGCCGGGAGCGGGCGGCGAAGGGTGTTCCATGCTGCCTCCTCGGCGCCGTTCGCAGAGCGCCCTGCCAGGCTGGATTCTTTGATGCGAGATTCAAACAATGCTGAAGGGTGCCGTCAATAGCAGCGACAGGGTGAGATCAGGTAAATTGAATCGACGGACGGAGAACGACTTCATGGCCCGACCCAAGAACCAGGGAGCCCGGCGCGAGGCGCTGATCGACGCGGCCGGCCGGGCGATTTCCGAGCGGGGCATCGCGTCCTTGCGGATCAAGGACATCGCGGCCGAGGCGGGGGTCTCCGCCGGCTCGGTCCTCTACTACTATCCGGACCTCGACGACCTCGTCTTCGAAGTCCACCAGGGCGCCGTCGAGCGGTTCCTCGCCGACCGGCACAGCCGCACGGACGGCATCGCCGACCCCGTGGCGCGGCTGCGCGAGGCCATCGCGTCCGGCCTGCCCGCCGACGCCGAGGACGCCGCGCACCGGCTCCTGTACGAACTCCACAGCAGGGCCGACCGCAGCGCCTCGCACGCCGCGCTGATGGGATCGCTCTTCGCCAGGGAGACCGCCCTGTACGCGACGGTCCTCGAACTCGGCGCCGCATCGGGGGACTTCACACTGACCGAACCTCTCCAGGACACCGCCCGCAATCTGGTCACCCTGGAGGACGGCTACGGTCTGCACATCGTCAGCCGCAACACCGCGGTGGACCGCACGGCCGCGCTGCGGATGATCGCCGGATACGCGCGCACGGCCACCGGCTGCCCGGGGCTGTGAACCGCCGCTGCCCGGCGGGGGCTCCGGAACCGTACGTCGAGAACCCGGGAGGGTAACCGCCCATGCCACCAGTCGCGTTCACGCTGGTCCAGCTGCGCTACTTCGTCGCAGCGGCCGAGGCGGGCAGTATGACCGGCGCCGCCGAACGCCTGCTGATCGCCCAGTCGGCGGTCTCCACCGCCGTGTCCAATCTGGAGCACGAGCTGGGTGTCCAGCTGTTCCTCCGCCGCCGCGCCAAGGGCCTGACCCCCACACCCGCGGGAAACCGGCTGCTGCACGAGGCCCGGAAGCTGCTCGCGCACGCCAGGGAGGTCGCGGACGAGGCGAAGGGGACGGGCGACCGGCTCACCGGCCCGGTGGCGCTGGGCTGCTTCATCACCCTGGCGCCGTTCTTCCTGCCCGCGCTCCTCACCGAGTTCGCCGACCGCTGCCCCGGTGTCGAGGTGAGCGTCCTGGAGGCCGAAGCGACCGAGCTGGGAAGGGCGTTGAACGAAGGCCGGATCGAGTGTGCGCTGACCTACGATTTCGGGTTCGGCCCCGAGGTCCAGCGGGAGACGGTGGCCACCGTACCGGCCCACGCCCTGGTCGCCGCGGGTCACCGGCTGGCCCGACGTGACTCGGTCGACCTGGCCGAACTGGCCGGTGAACCGCTCGTCCTCCTCGATCTGCCGTACAGCCGCGACTACTTCTGGTCGATGGTGAACGCGACGGGCACCCGCCCGGTCGTCCGCCACCGCTCCCAGAGCTATGAGACGGTGCGCTCACTGGTGGCGCGCGGACACGGCTTCTCGGTGCTCAACCAGCTCCCGGCCACCACCCAGACGTACAGCGGCGATGAGGTCGTCGCACTCCCGCTGGCCAGCGCGCACCCCACGCTCGACCTGGTGATCGCCCACCTCGCGGGGGTGCGCCAGACCCGCCGGGCACGCGCCCTGATGGACCTGGTGCGCGAGGTGGTGGCGCGCGATGTGCCGCAGGGGGCGCCGTCCTGAGGTAAGGGCTGTCCCGTCAGGGCGACGGTGCGAGGGAGTTGCTCTCCGCGTGCCGCAGGGCCTCGATCGACTCGATGCGCGCGGCCTGCCCGTCGCTGATCACCTCGCAGATCCAGTCCCAGTGCAGCGCCACCCGGTCACCGGGGCAGACCCCGTCGATCAGTGACCTGCCGCCCGTGGACCAGCGGGCCGCCTCCCGCCGGGCCGGGCCGGGCGCGAGCACGCCGCCGTCCCAGATCAGCGGGCGGGACTCCACGGTCGCCGACTCACCGTCGACGGCGACGACCACCCCGGTACGGATCCGGCACTGGTCCAGCACCGAGAGCGCGGTCGGGTTGCCGCTCGCGCGCAGCAGCGCCGCCCACGGATAGACGTCGAACACCTGGAAGCTGTGGTGCGGCACCGCCCGGTGCGCCGCCTCCCGCCAGGTGCCGCCGGTCTGCCCGCGGAACCGGTCGGTGAGCCGCTCCACCAGCGCCCCGGAGTCGGCCAGCTCCAGCAGCTCGTTGCCGATCCAGTACGCCTCCACCACCCGGACGTCGAGCGGATCCGGGACACCGGCGCACTCCGCCAGGAATTCGAGATAGCACCAGGCCCCCTCGAACTGCCGGGCCCGCTCCTCCATCCCGGCCACCGCACCGGGGCGCAGCAGCGCCGCCGCGTCGTCGGGGCCGCAGTAGCCGAGCTCGTTGGGCGGATAGGCGTAGCGCGCGAACAGCAGCGCGCCCTCGGCGCTCACTCAGCAGATCCGGGGCAGCTGCTCGCCGATCGGCAGCCCGACCACCCGGCTGCCGCCCAGCCCGGTCCTGGCCACCACCATCCCGCGGTGGTCCGCCACGCAGGTACCGATCCGGCAGGCCGCGCGGCCCAGCGGGTGGGCCCGCAGCGCGGCGAGCACCTGCTCCGCGCTCTCCTGCGGGACCACCGCGATGAGCTTCCCCTCATTGGCCACCTGGAGCGGGTCGAGCCCCAGCAGGCTGCACGCGTCGCGCACCGTTTCGGGCACCGGCAGCTCCCGCTCCACCAGCTCGATCCCGACGTCAGCCGCGCGGGCGATCTCGTTCAGCGAGGCCGCGACCCCGCCACGGGTCGGGTCCCGCAGCACATGCAGATCCGCGCCGGTGGCGATCATGTCCGCGACAAGCCCGTGCAACGCGGCCGTGTCGCTCTCGACCGCCGTGCCGAACTCCAGGCCGTCCCGGCAGCTCATCACCGCTACCCCGTGCACCCCGATGTCACCGCTGATCAGCACGGCGTCCCCGGGGCGCGCACGCCGCGCGCCGATATCCACACCGTCGGGCACCACGCCGATCCCCGAGGTGTTGATGAAGACACCGTCACCACTGGCGCTGTCGACGACCTTGGTGTCCCCGGTGACCAGTCTGACCCCGGCCGACCGCGCCGCCGCGCCCAACGCATCGGCGATACGCCCGAGTTCTCCGAGTTCAGTCCCCTCCTGGAGGATGAAGGCCGTCGACAGGAAGAGCGGTACGGCGCCCGACATCGCGAGGTCGTTCACCGTCCCGTTCACGGCCAGGTCGCCGATCGACCCGCCGGGGAAGAACATCGGCTTCACCACGTACGAGTCGGTGGAGAAGGCCAGACGGGGGCCGCCGCCGACGGACAGCACGGCGGAGTCGCCCAGTTCGGCAGCGGCGGCCGCGCCGTACGCGGGCAGGAACAGATGCTCGATCAGCTCGCCCGACATCGCACCGCCGCCCCCGTGGCCCATCACCACGGACGGCGTCTCGCGCAGCGGGACCGGACAGACCCAGCTCTCGAAGTCGAGCTCGGCGGGGGAAGGCATCGCTGTGGGGGAGGGCATCGCTGCGGAGGACTGCATCGCTTCGGTCACTTGGCTTCGACCAGTTCCAGTCGTCGGTACGTGTGGTAGGCGGCGCAGGCTCCCTCGGACGACACCATCGTGGCGCCCAGCGGGTTGCGTGGGGTGCACTCCTTGCCGAAGGCCGGGCACTCATGCGGTTTGATCAGCCCCTGGAGGACGTCGCCCGACCGGCACAGCTCCGACTCGGCGGTACGGATCCCGGTCACGTCGAAACGCAGCTCCGCGTCGAACTCCGCGTACCCGGGCGCCAGCCGCCAGCCGCTGCGCGGGATCGTCCCGATGCCCCGCCAGGTCCGGTCGGTCACCTCGAAGACGTCCCGCAGCATCTCCATGGCCGGCAGATTGCCCTCGTCGCGCACCGCACGCGAGTAGGCGTTCTCCACTTCGTGGCGGCCCTCTTCGAGCTGGACGACCGTGCGGCGGATGCCTTCGAGGATGTCCAGCGGCTCGAAGCCGGTGACGACGATCGGCACCCGGTACTTCTCCGTGAGCGGCGGGTACTCGGAGGTACCCATCACGCTGCACACATGTCCGGCGGCGAGGAAGCCCTGCACCCGGCAGGTGGCGGACTCCATGATCGCCGAGATGGCGGGCGGCACCAGGACATGGGAGACCAGCAGCGAGAAGTTCCGTACCCCCAGGCGCCTGGCCTGGTACACGGTCATCGCGTTCGCCGGGGCCGTGGTCTCGAAGCCGATCCCGAAGAAGACGACCTCCCGGTCCGGGTTCTGCTGGGCCAGTTTCAGCGCGTCGAGCGGTGAGTACACCACCCTTACGTCCCCTCCGGCGCTCTTCACCGAGAACAGGTCCTGGCTGCTGCCCGGCACCCGGAGCATGTCACCGAAGGAGCAGAAGATCACCCCCGGCCGGGCGGCGATGGCGAGCGCCCGGTCGATGATCTCCAGCGGGGTGACGCAGACGGGGCAGCCCGGCCCGTGGATCAGCTCGATGCCCTCGGGCAGCAGCTGGTCGATGCCGTGCCGGATGATCGAATGCGTCTGGCCGCCGCAGACCTCCATCAGGGCCCAAGGCCGGGTGGCCGCCGCATGGATCTGGTCGAGCAGTTTCTTCGCCAGCTCGGGGTCGCTGAACTCGTCGAGATACTTCACCGGCCGGCTCCTTCGGGGGCCTCCTGCTGTGCGGCCCGTGCGGCGAGTTCGAAACCGTCGCCGAACTCCTCCTCCAGGATGCCGAGCCGGTCGAAGTCGGCCAGCGTGCGCCGGGCCGACTCCTCGTCGAGGCGCTGGATGGCGAACCCGACGTGTACGACGACGTACTCACCGGCCGTCACATCCGGGATGTACTGGAGGCACACCTCCTTGCGCACCCCGCCGAAGTCGACATCGGCCATCAACGTGCCGTCGACCTCGGCGGTACTGAGGACTCGCCCCGGAACTGCCAGACACATGGTCCCTCTTCTCTGTGGGTCCCGGTGGGACCCGGTGGATCCTGCGGATCTCTGCGGATGCCCGCGTGTACGGCGGTCAGCCCGACGCGGCGATCAGGAGCTGCCCCAGGGCGATGCCCCCGTCGTTCGGGGGCAGCAGTCTCGGCCGGAGCACGGTGAAGTCCTCCGCCTCCAGGGAGCGTTGAGCGGCTTCGAGGAGTACGGCGTTCTGGAAGACGCCCCCGCCGAGAGCCACCGTCCGCAACCCGGTCCTGCTCCGTGCGCGTGCGGCCAGCGCCACCACCAGACCGGCGACGCCGGCGTGGAACCGTGCCGAGACCAGCTCGGCCGGCACCCCCGCCCGTACGTCCGAGACCACCGCACGCACCACAGGGCCGGGGTCCGCGACGACGGGCCCGCCGTCCGCCGCGTCCCGGATCCCGAAGGAGTAGGCGCCGTCCGGACCCGCTCCCTCGGGCCCCGCGGACCTGGCCAGGCCCTCCAGGCCGATCGCGGCCTCGGCCTCGTACTCCACCTCGTGGCGCACCCCCGCGAGCGAGGCCACAGCGTCGAAGAGCCGGCCCATGCTCGATGTCGGCACACAGCCGAAGCCGGTGCCGAACTGATGGGCCAGCACCTCCCGTTCCCGCGGCGGGCAGGCCCGGACGGACGGCAGCCGCTCGTCCCAGTCGACCCCGGCCGCCCGGAGGTGGGCCAGCGCCATCCGGTACGGCCGCAGCACACTCGCATCGCCGCCCGCCAGCGGTACGTACCCCAGATGTGCCGCCCGCTCGAAGGACTTGTACCCGGCGATCAGCACCTCGCCGCCCCAGGCAGCCCCGTCCGTACCGGCGCCGGTGCCGTCGAAGGCGACCCCGATCACGCTCTCGCCCGGCCCGATGCCGTGCTCACCCATGACGGACGCGATATGGGCGTGGTGGTGCTGCACCCGCCGCACCGGACGGGACCCGGCGTGCGCCACGGCCCAGGCACCCGACCGGTACCCGGGGTGCAGATCGGCCACCAGCTGTTCCGGCCGGACGCCGGTGAGCCGCTCCAGCTGCCGCTCGGTCCCGGTCAGCGCCTCGGCCGTGGCCAGATCGTCCATGTCGCCGATGTGCTGGCTCACCCAGGCGTACCGCCCCTCGCCCAGCGCACAGGTGTTCTTCAGATCCGCGCCGGCCGCGAGGAGCGGTGGTACGTCGAAGGGCAGCGCGAGCGGCAGCGGGGCGTAACCGCGGGAGCGGCGCAGCGGCAGCTCGGCGCCGGCCACGAAGCGGCTGACCGAGTCGTCGCAGGGCACCTCGATCCGCCGGTCGTGCCGCAGCCAGGCATCGGCCAGCGGCGCGAGACCGGTGCGGGCCGCCGCGTCGTCGGTGACGATCGGCTCACCCGTCAGGTTGGCCGAGGTCATCACCAGCGCGTCGGGCCCCGGCCGGTCGTCCCCGATGCCGAAGAGCAGGGCGTGCAGCGGGGTGTACGGGAGCATCAGCCCCAGATCCGGACTGTCCGGCGCCACCGATGCGGCGATTCCGGTCTCCTCCGGCCTCCCGCGCCGCGGCAGCAGCACGATCGGCCTGCGGGCCCCGGTCAGCAACTGCTCCTCGTCCCCGGTCAGCGTCACCAGATCCGCCGCGACCGAGATGTCCGCGACCATCACCGCGAACGGTTTGCCGCCGCGCCGCTTGCGCCGCCGCAGCTCGGCCACCGCCGTCTCGTTGCGGGCGTCGCACGCCAGGTGGTAGCCGCCGAGCCCCTTCACCGCGAGGATCCGCCCGTCGGCCAGCAGCTCCCGGGCCTCCCGCAGCGCGTCCTCGCCGCTCAGCGCGGGCGCCTCGTCCTTGCGGACCAGTTCGAGCACGGGCCCGCACGCATGGCAGGCGATCGGCTGGGCGTGGAAGCGGCGGTCGCCCGGATCGCCGTACTCCGCCCGGCAGTCGGCGCACATCTCGAAATCGGCCATCGTGGTGGCCGCCCGGTCGTAGGGCACACCGGTCACGATGGTGAACCGGGGGCCGCAGTGGGTGCAGGTGATGAAGGGGTGGCGGTAGCGGCGGTTCCCCGGATCGCGCAGTTCCGCCAGGCACTCCCGGCAGGTCGCCACATCGGGCGATACCAGGGTGCGGGCGGGGCCGCCCCCCACGGAGTCGCCGATGGTGAACTCCGTACCGCCCAGGGGCGAAAGCTCCGTCTCCCGGACGGACTCGACCACGGCGAGCACCGGTGCGTCCGTGCGCAGCCTGCGGCCGAACTCCGCCACCGACCCGGCCTCGCCCTCTACTTCGGCGACCACTCCGGAGCCGGTGTTCACCACCGCACCGCTGAGGCCGAGTTCACGGGCCGTCACATAGACGAAGGGCCGGAACCCGACCCCCTGGACCACACCGTGCACCTCGAACCGCCGCCGCACCCGGCCCGCCGGGGCGCCGTCACCCGTCGGCTCCGCTTCGCTGCCCGGCTCCTCGGCGCGGCCCCGGCCCATCATCTCCAGACCGGAGAGCGCCTCACCGGCCTTCGCCGCGTCGATGACCTCCATCGCGAAGCCCATGTGGAGGAGCACCCAGTCGCCGTGGGCAGGAGGGGAGTCGAGCATCCCGACATTGATGCGCCGCTGCGCGCCCTCGACATCGACGAGTGCGAGCTGGCCGGCATATCCGTCGACGAGCTCCACGACCCGCCCCGGAATGCCAAGGCACATGTTCAGGACCTCCTGGTCGGGGCGGGCTCGGCGGGCAGCAGCCGGTCCACCAGAATCCGTACGGCGTCCACGGCCGTGGGCACCGCCGCCAGGACCGCGCGGCTGAGCCCGATGCCCTCACCGACGTCGGCGGGCGTGCAGCCCACGACGTAGGTGGACGGAAGGGTACCGCCCAGTTGATCCAGGTTCGCCAGCACTGCGACCGGATTCATGCCATGCGCGTCGAATTCACCCGAACCGAGGTCGTCGGGTCCCACTTCGAGCACCGTCACCTCACCGGGCGGCCCCCCGCCCGGACAGGCGTCCACCAGCACCAGCGCCTCGTACCCGGCCAGCAGGTCGTACGCGAGGTGCATGCCCCGGATCCCGTAGTCCACGGCGCGGACCCCGGGCGGCAGGGCACCCGGGGCGGCGAGTGCGCGGACCACCTCGGGGCCGAAGCCGTCGTCGCCGAGGAAGAGGTTGCCGACCCCGGCGACCAGTACGCGTTCCGTCACCGGCGCCACGCCCCGGCTGTTTCCGGGCTGTGGGCCGCAGCCCGCACCGCGCTCACATCGAGCGCATTCGCAGATACCGGCGGATGTCCGGAATGGACTGGACTCCCACGGCCACAGCGGCCGCCGCCAGAACGGCTCCCGCGACAACGGTGATCACACCAAGGGTCTTCACGATGGGCTCTCCTCTCGGTCTTCGGTGGTGGTCCCGGCGGGCAGGGGCTCCAGCTCGTCGGGGGAGAAGTAGAAGTAGCGGCCGTACCAGTCGTGCAGGTCCGCCGCCGGATCGTCGACGAGGACCAGGGCGACATGCGTCACGCCGTCGACATCCGAGAGCACCGCGGTCACCCGCGCCACCTGACCGGCGAAGAAGAGGTCCTGGGCGTCCGCGCGGCGCGAGGGATGCACCCGCACGAGGCTGCCCTGGGAGACGCTGACGCCGTCGATCACCACCGCGTCGGACGCCGGACGGACGCTCGCGTCCGACGCCGGGTCCCACCACGGCGCCCCGCCGGTGTCGAAGGCGGGCGGCTCAGCGTCCCGGAGGTCGGCGGCGGGCGGCGCGGACCCGTCCCGCACCGCCGCGGCGTGCGGATCGCGCAGCAGTCCGTGCAACTGCTGGAGGTCCGCGGGGGACAGTGAGTCGCAGCGTTCGATGATCTCCCTGGCCCGGGGGTCGGTGGCCCGTGCCTCCGCCTTCTCCTCCTCGGTCATGGTCATGACCCGCAGGGTGAGGATCTCGTCGATCTCGGTGGAGTCGAAGAGTGCGCCCGGACTCTGCTCGGCCACCTCGGGGTAGTCGTAGAGGATGATCGGCGCGCCGAGGACGGTGTCCGCCGAGCCGCTGGGCCCGGCCAGGACCGGCCAGCATCTGCGCTGTTGGCAGCGGGTGGCGGCGGCCGCCGCGTGCTCGGGCGGTTCGAGGAGCGAGACGAACCCGCCCCCGTGCGCCCGCAGGATCAGATGCGCCCCGATCAGCGAACTGCGGATCGCCTCGTCCTTGGACCCGGGCGTCCCCGGGTGCTCGTTGGACACGGCCAGCGACAGCCGCAGCAGGCCGTCGTCGGGGGTGGCGCCCACCCGGATCCGGACGTCCAGCGGCAGCCGCCGCCGTACGATGCGGCCTGCCGGTGTGCCGTCCGCCTCCGTCAGCTCCTCCACGTCCTCACCGCCGGGAACCGTCCGCCGCACATCGGCGGGCTCAGCGAGGCAGAGCTCGGGCAGCACGATCTCCTGCTCCACCGCCTCCTCCCAGCTCAGCACCTGCGCACCGGCCACGGTGAGCCCGGCGACCGGGGTGTGGCGGCCGTCGGCGCCCAGCCGCTGCACCTCCCGGACCTGCACCTGGAGAAAGCGCAGATGGACCGTGACGGCCGGGGCGGGCCCGTCCGGCGCCAGCAGGCACTGCACCGCCATGTCCGGCTCCTCGCCGAAGCAGGCGGGTGCGGCCGACGGCGGCCCGAGGACCCCGAACTGCCAGCGGGACTGATTCTTGTGCGAGCTGGCCCGGTACGGGTACAGCAGATACCCCTCGTACAGCACCGCGTCGGCGATCGTACGGACCTGGTCCAGGCCAGGGGCGTTCACGGGGGTCACGGGACCACCTCTCCGGTCTCGGCCAGCAGGGTCCGGACCGTCTCTTCCCAGCTGATCAGCCCGTGCCGGGCGCGGAAGCGGGCGAACTCGGTGATGACGTCGTGATCGAGCCTGATCCACCCGGTGTTCGGGAAGTGGGCGCCGATCATCTCCCGCCAGACCGCGACGGGCATCGGATGACGGGCCTCGCAGTCCCAGGGGATCTGCCGTACGCCGAAGCCGGCGCTGCCCCGGGTGAAGACGGTGCCCGAGAAGAGCAGCGTGAGCGGCACCGGGCCCTCCCCGAGAGCGTGCAGATACCGCGCACCCGTCACGTCGAAGTCGTAGGTGCAGGGCAGCGCGAGATCGACATCGGTGGCACCGGTGAACCCCTGGACGGTGGTGTTGCACTGCATCCACAGGAACGGCCGCAGCGTGTCCCCCCACCGGGAACGCTCCCCGAACAGCCCGCGCAGCCGCTCCTCCTCGGCCGCGTCGTAGGAGCGCCGCTGCGGTTCGATACGGACCTGGCACTGCAGGACGAGCGCGTGGATCCGCTCGCCGCTGCTCTCCTCGATCCGCAGTCTGGCCGTCAACTGGGGCGCCGCCGAGTACCGTTCGGCCACCACGTCAAGGACCGAGAAGTCCAGTACGGAGAAGTCGGCGCCGCTCACGAGGCACCCTCCGCCGGTACGGTCCCGCTGCGCTCCCGCACCCGGGCGAAGAAGGCGTCGATCGCCGCGTGCGCCTCACTGCCGCCGTCGAAGCCGCGCCAGAGCGTCCGCAGCCGGCCGACCAGTTCGTAGCAGGCGTCGATGGGCACCAGATGGCAGGTGCTGTCGCCGGTCTCCGGGCGGCGGATCAGCAGCGCCTCGACGTCGGGTTGCAGCGTCGCGAGCGCGGGCGCTGACCCGATGACGGACTCCCAGGCCTCCAGGGGCAGTTCGGACTCGGTGGCGCCCGCGGGCCCCGGATAGAACGCGATGGTGCGGTCCTGCACCGAGTTGCGGAAGAGGAACGCGAGACCCACCGGGATCTGGAGTTCGTCCCAGGCCCGTGCGTCCAGCGGCACTCCGTCGAAGCGCAGATACCGCTCCGGCACCGCGCGGTAGCGCAGCCGGGCGTCCTCATCGGTGAAGAGGAGATAGCAGGGGCGGCAGCTGCACATCAGCGCCCGGCTCTCCAGGTTCACCACATGGGAGTGTTCGGGGGCGACCGGCTCGGCGCACATCTCGCAGCGCTCCCCGTCCGCGGAGCGCGGGCGGCTGTTGGCGATCCGCCGCAGCGCGGACACCGGAGTCGCCGTACGCCCGGGGGCGCTCATGCGGAGACCGGGGCGGGCACCGCGACCGAGACCGTCGGGCCGTCCACCAGCAGGGGCAGCGGGTCGAGATGCAGTCCTTCCGCGTCGAGACAGGCACCGGCCCGCCGTACGTCGTAGTGGGCACGGCAGCCGGGGCAGCGCAGCACGGCATCACCGGAGCCGCCGCCCAGCCTGCGGGCCAGCGCCGCGCCCTCCAGGGACCGGTCGCACCGGGCGCACCAGTCGCGGAACGCGAAGAGGCCGGAGCCGATCCGGCAGGCCAGCACCGGGATCGCACCCGCGGTGAAGTGGCGTACGGCGCCGGGCTCCAGGGTGTCCAGACCCGGCACGGCCTCCCAGGACGAACCGCCGTCACCGGGGGCCGATGCCGCCTCGTGGAGCCGCGAGAAGAGCGAGTCCACGGTCACCAGCGGCCCCGCCCCGGCCGTCTCGTCCCCGGCCGGGGCCTCCACCTCGATCCCGGTGATCTCCGGAGCCGCGGCCTCGACCGCACTGCGCACCGCCAGCTTGAGCGTGGCCGACGACGAGGGGCACCCGTCGCAGCTGCCGAGCAGCCGCAGCGTCACGACGCCGTCGGCCGTGACGCCCAGCAGCTCCACATCGCCGCCGTGCGAACCGAGATACGGGCGCACGCTCTCCAGCGCCTCCTCGACCCGGGTCTCCACGCCGTACGGGTGCAGCCCGTGCACCAGCAGCAGACTGGCCACCAGATCGTCGCCGGCGAGGGCCGCCAGCACCTCGTCGTCAAGGCGGCCCTGCTCGTGCACCAGGCCGAGCAGCCGCTCAAGTCCGGCGCCGTAGAAGTCCGTGACGAGCCGGACCAGCTCCTCGCTCCGCTCACGGGCGACGGCGCCGCCCGCGGCACTCGCGGCGATGAGGGTGTCGATACGGTCGCCGGTCGCCCGCCAGTCGGCGGGCCCGGAAGCGGTCTCCTCCGGCATCACTCGCTGCCCGCGGACTGGGTGGGGGAGTGCAGCAGTTCCAGCTTCTTGCCCTCGCCGAGATACATGTGCACACCGCAGGGCAGACAGGGGTCGAAGCTGCGCACCGTGCGCATGATGTCGATGCCCTTGAAGTGCTCCCGGTCGTTCTCCTCGAAGATCGGCTGGCCCTGCACCGCGTCCTCGTAGGGACCCGGTGTGCCGAAGGTGTCGCGGGGGCTCGCGTTCCAGGGGGTCGGCGGGTACGGGTGGTAGTTGGCGATCTTGCCGTCCCGGATCACCATGTGGTGCGAGAGCACTCCGCGTACCGCCTCGGTGAAACCGCAGCCGACGCCCTCCTGCGGGACCTCGAACTTCTCCCAGGTCTTCGTACGGCCCGCGCGGATCTCCACCAGCGCCTTCTCGGCGAAGTGCAGCGCGCAGGCGGCCGCGTACGCCTGGAAGTAGGTGCGCGCCCGGTTGCGCTCGATGGTGTTGCTCCACTTCGGGACGTGCCACTCCAGCTCGACCGGGCCCTTGAGCGCGGTCTTGGGGAGGTTGATTTTGACGCTGTTGCCGGTGGCCTGGATGTAACCGATGTCGACGAGACCGGCCAGCGCGGTGGTCCACAGCCGGGCGAGCGGGCCGCCGCCGGTGTCGAGCGCGAGGTACTCCTTGCCGTCGAACCAGCGCGGCGACATGACCCAGCTGTACTTGTCGTCCAGATCCCGCTTCTGCGGCTGCGGGTTGGTGTGCTGGTTCCACGGGTGGCGGCGGTCGACGGGGTTGCCGAGCGGGTCGTGGGTCACGAACATCTCCTGCTCCTCCCAGTCGCCGTAGTACGACGAGCCGAGGAGGATCCGGATGCCCAGGTTGATCTTCACCAGGTCGGTGGTGACCAGCTTCCCGTCCACGACCACACCGGGGGTGACGTACATCTTCCGTCCCCAGTCGGTCATGTCCTGGTACTTGAAGTTGCAGTGCTCCGGGTCCTGGAAGGAGCCCCAGCAGCCGAGCAGGATGCGCCGGTTGCCGACCTGCTCGTAGCCGGGCAGCGCCTCGTAGAAGAAGTCGAAGAGGTCGTCGTGCATCGGCACGACCTTCTTCATGAACTCGACGTAGCGCTGCAGCCGGGTGATGTAGTCCGTCATCAGCTGCACGGTCGCCACGGTGCCGACGCCGCCCGGGTAGAGCGTGGAGGGGTGTACGTGCCTGCCCTCCATGAGGCAGAACATCTCCCGGGTCATCCGGCTCACCTGGAGCGCCTCGCGGTAGAACTCACCGGTGAAGGGGTTCAGCGAGCGCATGATGTCGCCGATGGTCTTGTACCCGTGGGCCTCGGCGTGCGGGGACTGGGTGCGGTTGGCCTGCTCCAGCACGCCCGGGTTGGTCTCCGCGACCATCTTCTCGCAGTAGTCGACCCCGACCAGGTTCTCCTGGAAGATGTTGTGGTCGAACATGTACTCCGCGGCTTCGCCGAGGTTGACGATCCACTCACCGAGGTGCGGCGGCTTGACCCCGTACGCCATGTTCTGCGCGTAGCAGGAGCACGTGGCGTGGTTGTCGCCGCAGATGCCGCAGATCCGGCTGGTGATGAAGTGGGCGTCGCGCGGGTCCTTGCCCTTCATGAAGACCGAGTAGCCGCGGAAGATGGAACTGGTGCTGTGGCACTCGGCCACCGTCTTCTGCTTGAAGTCGATCTTCGTGTAGATGCCCAGGCTGCCGACGATGCGGGTGATGGGATCCCACGCCATCTCGACAAGGCCGTCCTTGCCCTGGGTCCCGCTGCCACCCCTGCGTTGCGTCGCGGTCATTGCGCCGCCTCATCTTTCTGTCCGTTGCGGTCGGTCACCAGGTGCGGGTGGCACCGGTCGTGAGACTCCTGCCGGGCCTGCGCCACTTGGGCTCCTGGTCCAGCGTGTGTGTCGTGATGTGGCGCAGCCGGCGCATGGTCGCCCCGTAGAGACCGACCGCGTTCGACGAGAGTTTGCCGCCGGGCGGCTCGTCCATGAACGGCATGAACTTGTCCGGGAATCCCGGCATGGTGCAGCCGATACAGATTCCGCCGACATTGGGGCAACCGCCGATACCGTTCATCCAGCCACGCTTGGGAACGTTGCACTTGACCGCGGGGCCCCAGCAGCCGAGTTTGACAATGCACTTCGGCGATCCGTATTCGGTTGCGAAATCGCCCTGCTCGTAGTAACCAGCCCTGTCGCAGCCCTCGTGCACGGTCTGTCCGAAGAGCCAGCTGGGGCGCAGTGCGTCATCCAGCGGAATCATCGGGGCCTGGTCGGTCGCCATGTAGAGCAGATAGGTCAGCGTCTCGGAGAGATTGTCCGGCTGAATGGGACAGCCCGGGACGCACACGATCGGAATTCCCGCCTTGGACTTCCAGTCCCAGCCGAGATAGTCCGGGACCCCCATGGCGCCCGTCGGGTTGCCCGACATGGCGTGGATACCGCCGTAGGTCGCACAGGTGCCGACCGCGACGATCGCGGTGGCCTTCGGCGCCAGCCGGTCGATCCACTCACTGGTGGTCATCGGCTGTCCGGTCGCGGGGTTGTTCCCGAAGCCGCACCAGTAGCCCTCGTCGTGCAGTCGCTCGTTGGGGATCGACCCCTCAACGACCAGGACGAACGGCTCCAGCTCTCCTCTGTCGGCCTTGAAGAACCATTCGAGGAAGTCATCGGCGCCGCCGTTCGGCCCGCACTCGAAGTCGATGAGCGGCCAGTGCACCGCGACCTGGGGGAGGCCGGGCAGGGCGCCGAGCGCGATCTCTTCGATGCTGGGCTGAGTGGCCGCCGTCAGGGCCACGGAATCGCCGTCACAACTGAGTCCGGCATTGATCCAGAGGACGTGGATCAGCGTTTCTTCTGCCTTTACCGCTGCTTCTGTCGGCATAGCTCTGCCGCCTTCCGGGGCCGACGTTTCCATTCCAGACAGCGCTGGATGGGGGCCTGGCACACGCGTGTGGTGTCGCTCACATTGCTACCATCTAGGCCCGGCGCGGGCGCTCTGTCAACGCGAGAAGAAATCCGTATGGGCGTCCCCTGGCCGCGCCATTCGGCGGTGTGCGCACCGGGATGTATTCGGCCCTGAAGGAACGGGCGGGCATGTACGTTCGCGGCCGGATTCGGATTGCGCCGGTCGAATGAACCGGAAAGAGAAATGGGCCGACCGAATCAAGCGTAAGAGGCACACGCCGGTTTCAGGCCCTACGGTCGTGCCAACGATGCGGGAACGAGGCAGAGATGCATGAATTGTCGATCACGCAGAGCGTTGTCGACATGGTCTGTGAACGCGCCGAAGGCAGACCGGTCCGCATGGTCAGTGTGCGGGTCGGGGTGCTCACCGCCGTCGTGGCCGAGTCGATGCGGTTCTGCTTCGACCTCGTCACGGCGGGCACGGTGGCCGAGGGCGCGCGACTGGAGATCGACCAGCCGCCGGGGGCGGCTCGCTGCCGCACGTGCGAAGAGGACTTCACCCTGGCCGATCCCGTACTGCTCTGTCCGTGCGGCAGTGCCGACGTGGAGATCACGGCGGGGCGTGAACTGCAGATCATCTCGATGAAAGTGGGCTGACCATGTGCGGTACCTGCGGTTGTGGCGACGAGGGCGGCGGCACGCGGATCGCGCTGCCCCACGAGGACCACGCACGGGCGGCCCGGAGTCCGCAGGGCGACCACCACCACGACCATCACCACGAGGATGGCCACCACCACGACCACTCGCAGGCCGGCCACCCCCACCAGGACCACGGTCATCACACCCACGATCGCCCGCATGAGGGCGCACAGGACGGCGCGGTGGGCGGTGACGGTGGGGAGACCGTCACCCTTGAGGAGCGGGTGCTCGCCAAGAACGAGCTGGAGGCGGAGCGCAATCGCGCCTGGCTCGCCGAGCGGCACATCGTGGCCGTGAACCTGATGAGTTCACCCGGCGCCGGCAAGACGACCCTGCTGGAGCGCACCATCAGGGACTTCTCCGGCCGGCGTCCGGTGGCCGTGGTCGAGGGCGACCAGGAGACCATGCTCGACGCGGAGCGCATCAAGCGCGCGGGATGCTCGGTGGTGCAGGTGAACACCGGCGCCGGCTGCCACCTGGACGCCGAAATGATGCGGGGCGCACTCACCACCCTCGCCCCGGAGGACGGGGCACTGGTCCTGGTCGAGAACGTGGGGAACCTGGTGTGCCCGGCCCTCTTCGACCTCGGCGAGAACAGCAGGGTCGTCATCATCTCGGTCACCGAGGGCACCGACAAGCCGCTCAAGTACCCCTACATGTTCGGCGCCGCCGACCTCGTCCTCATCAACAAGATCGATCTACTGCCCCATGTCGACTTCGACGTGGCCCGGTGCGAGTCGTACGCGCGCTCGGTCAACCCGGACGTACGGGTACTGACGGTGTCCGCGACGACGGGCGAGGGGATGGACCAGTGGTACGACTGGGTGGTGGCGCTGGACGACCGGATGCTCCTGGGCTGACCGCTCCTGGGCTGACCGTCCCTTCCCGGGCGGTGACCGGCGGGACCGCCACGAGTTGACCTGAGGTGTGCGCACCCTTAGAACCAGTCCTATGACCCTCAGCTGGAAACTCGTCATCGACAGCATGAACGCGCCCGTGCTCGCGGATTTCTGGGCGGCGGCGCTGGGTTACGACGTGGAGGACCCGAGCGAGCTCATCGAGCAGCTGCAGACAGCCGGTCACATCGGCGAGGACGCGATCGCCGAGCACCAGGGACGCAAGACCTTCCGTGGCTACGCCGCGGTCCGTCATCCCGACGACCCTTTCGACCGGACCAGCGGCATCGGCCGTGGGCGCCGGCTGCTCTTCCAGGACGTGCCCGAGGCCAAGGCGGGCAAGAACCGGCTGCACATCGACATCCACGGCGAGCCCGGTGGTCTCGGCCAACTGGTCGCACGCCTCGTGGACCTGGGCGCGACCCGGGTCCGCGAGGAGGACCACGGGCCGGCCGGTCACTGGTGGGTCATGCGGGACCCCGAAGGCAACGAGTTCTGCGCCGCCTGAGGGACAGCGCTCAGGGGGACGCGCCCAGCGGGCGCACAGCCCTCAGTGGACGGAGAAACCGCCGTCGACGAAGACCGACTGCCCCGTGATGTACGCCGAGGCGCGGCCGGCCAGGAACACCGCGGCGCCCTCGAAGTCCTCGGCCAGGCCGTTACGGCCGGTCAGTGTGCGCGCCGCCAGTGCGGCTGTCTTCCCGGGGTCGGAGGACAGCCGTGTGTTGAGCGGGGTCATCACGAAACCGGGCACGAGGGTGTTGCAGGTGACGCCGTGCGGCGACCAGGCCTCGGCCTGGGAACGGGCCAGGGACTCCAGTGCCCCCTTGGACACCCCGTAGGCCCCGCTCTGGACGAAGGCCCGGTGCGCCTGCTGTGAGGTGACGTGGATGATCCGCCCGAAGCCGCGGTCGGCCATCCCCGGCCCGAACCGCTGCCCCAGCAGATAGGGCGCCTCCAGATTCACGCTCATCGTGGTGTCCCACACCTCATCGGTCAACTCACCCATCGGCGGGCGGAGGTTGACCCCCGCGGAGTTGACCAGGATGTCCGGCTCGCCGAAGGCCTCGACCGCCTTCCCGGCCGCCGTGCGGACCCCCTCGCGGGTGCTCAGATCGGCGCTCACCCAGGCCGCCCGGCAACCGTCGGTCACCAGCTCTTCGACCGTCGCCGTCAGCTCCGCCTCGCGGCGTGCCACGATGACGATGCTCGCACCGGCCCTGGCGAGTGCCCCTGCGATGCTGCGGCCGATGCCGGAACTCCCACCGGTCACGACGGCGACCCGGCCGTCCAGCGAGAACAGGTCGGAGAGATAGGCCCCGCTGGTCATGTGCGGCTCCTGGAGTGGACGGCTGCGCCTTCGGGCGCGGCCGCTTCGGCGACGGTGATCAACATGCAGTCCTTCCGTGTGCTGTGGCCGGTCCTGGCGTGCGCCGCCTGCCGGTCCGGTAGGGACCCTGTCATGCGCAGGAACCAGGGCCTCTGCCGAGGTGTCTCTCCGGGATGTCTCTACCGGGGCGCCTGGTTGCCGCCGGTGAGGATCACGGCGGGGCGCTCACCGACTTCGGGCCCCGGCCCGGCCCCGGAGACCGCGGCCAGGGCCACCGCGCCCGCAGGTTCGAGGACCAGCCCCAGGTGCTCGTGGGCGAGTGCCTGCGCGCGGCTGATGGCTGTCTCGTCGACCAGCAGCATGTCGTCGACGACCTTGAGCATGGTGGCCAGGGCGCCGGGAACGGGGACCCGTACCGCGACCCCGTCGGCAGCCGTACGGACGGCCGGCGTGCTGACGGCTTCGCCCGCCCGCCAGCTCAGTGCCATGGCCGGGGCGCCCGCCGCGCACACTCCCACCACACGGGTGTGGGGCGAGCGGGCCTTGAACCAGGTGCCCACACCGTTGACCAGCGCTCCGTTGCCGACCGGGACGAGGACGGTGTCGGGGGCGAGCCCGGCGAGCTCGGGGGCGATGGTCCCGGCCCCGGCCGTGATGCGCGAGTCGTCGCCGTCCTCCACGAACACCGTGCCGGGATCCTCGCCCGCCTGCCGGAGTGCTCGCTCCTTCGCCTCGTCGAAGTCCTGCCCGCCGATCTCCAGCCGGGCGCCGAGGCTGCGCATACGGGCCAGCTTGACGGCGTTGGCGTGCTCCGCGCAGTGGACGGTCACGGTGATGCCGTGGTGGCGGGCCGCCCACGCCAGAGCGAGGCCGAAATTCCCGGCCGAAGCGCACACCACGTGGCTTCCCGGGGCGAGCCCCCTCATGAAGTGGTCGGCGCCGCGGCCCTTGAAAGAACGGACCGGGTTGACCGTCTCCACCTTGACGATCAGCCGGCGGCCCAGGGCGGCACGGAGCGCCTCGTCCTCGAACTGCGGCGTGTTGGCGAAGGCGGGGGCGATGGTACGGCCGGCTTCCTCGATGTTCTCTACTGACAGCACGCTGCACATCGTATACGATAGGTGTGTGACGGTACAAGAGACCCTGCAACTCGGCGACCCGTTCCTGCGTACGCCCGCCCGGCCGCTGGCCACCCCGCTCTCCGGCGAAGCGCGAGCGCTCGCCGCCGATCTGGACGACACCCTGGCGGACTGGGTGAGACGCACCGGTTACGGCCGGGGCATAGCCGCGCCGCAGATCGGGGCAGGCGTCCGGATGGTGCATCTGCGGCTCGACGAGCCCCGTACGCTCGTCAACCCCCGCATCACGGAGCGCTCGGAGGCGACCTGGGAGCCCTGGGACGCCTGCCTCAGCTTCTCCGTCGAGATCTTCTGCCGTGTCCGCCGCCATACCTGGATCACCGTCGACTACCAGTCCCCGGACGGCCGGGCGCACACCGTGCGCGCCGAAGGAGAGCTCAGCGAGCTGCTCCAGCACGAGATCGACCACCTTGACGGCTATCTCGCCGTCGACCGTATGACCGATGTGTCCACCCTCTGCATGCGCACGGAGTTCGAGGCGCGGCACCGCGACGAAAGCCCCTACCGCCGATGAGCACACCCGAGCCCGCGACGAACGCCCCCGACTCGGCGACGAGCACCTCCGAGCCTGTTGCTCCCCTCGCCAGGATCGCCCGGAGCGAGCCGTTGAGGGAGGCCGTCTACGCCCGTATCGTCGCGCTGCTCTCCACCGGCAGCCTCGCACCCGGCATGTCCGTGACGGAGGCAGCCCTCAGCCGTGCCCTCGATGTCTCCCGCACACCGGTGCGCGAGGCCCTTCTACGTCTGGAGGCCGAGGGCGTGGTCCACTCCGCCCTGGCGCGCGGCTTCGTGGTCAGGCCCCTGAGCGGCCGTGAGGTCTCCGAGGTGTACCCCGTTCTGGCCACTCTCGAAGCGCTGGCCGTACGCTCGGCCCCCCGCCCGCTCGCCCCCGCGGAGCACGACCGGCTGGCCGGGCTCCTGGACGAACTGGAGGCGAGCGGCGACGCGGTGGAGCGGCGCGCGCTCGACACGGCCTTCCACACCGGACTGATCAGGCTCTGCGGCAATCAGTACCTCCAGGAGACGATCGCGAAGCTGCGCACCAGCCTCTCCCGCTACGAGATCGCGTATATGCAGCACATCCCGTCGCGCGGCCCGGCGGACCGGCAGCACCGGGAGGTGCTCTCGGCGCTGGCGACGGGGGACCGCGAGGGTGCGGCGGCGGTCGTCGAGGAGCACTGGCATGACGGCAGGCGCTGTATCGCCGAGTGGCTCGCGTCGGACCACAGGACCACGACTCCCGCCGCCACAGTCACGCCTGAGTGAGCGTCATGGAACCTCCGGTGCGGTGTTGCCCGGAAAGGATCTAGGCGATGAGGGTTTCCTTCGGGCGGACCACGCAGAACTCGTTGCCCTCCGGGTCGGCCAGTACGGTCCATGACTCGTTTCCGCTCTGGCCGACGTCCGCCGGGCTGGCGCCCAGCGCGAGGATGCGCGCGATCTCGGCGTCCCGGTCCTCCGCGGCGGACGTCAGATCGAGGTGCAGGCGGTTCTTGCCGGACTTACGATCCGCTACCGGCATGAAGCAGATGCCTGTCGGCGCGGTCTCCTCCGGCCCGATCACCACTTCCCGCTCGCGTTCGGACAGAATCCGCCAGCCCAGCACCGCTGCCCAGAAACGGGCCAGGCCAGGCAGGTCGTGGGCGTCGATCACGATGTGATGCAAGGAAACAGGCATGTCGGCCATTCTGCTCTGCGGCTCCTGGCCGCAGCACAGGGTTTTTCAACCGGATCATGCCGGCCGTGCGGGATCCTCGGGACTTCCGGAGCCCCCGAGGCCCCCGGGGCCCTTGGGATTCTCGGGGTCCTCGGACATGCCGTCCCCCATGAGCAGCGACACCACCAGGACGGCGAAGGCGGCGCCGAGGCCCACGCCGGACCATCCCGCGCGCTGGGTCCGGGCCGAGCCGCAGGCCGGCGCGGTTTCCTCGCGGTTGTCCGCCAGAGCGTCGTCGCCCGCCGGGTTCAGGATCGATCCGCAGGTCAGCTGCACGGTGGCGCTGTCCTCCGCGTAATCGGACGGATCGTGGACGGTCGGGGACACCGGCAGGAGGAGCAGGCCCACCGCGGCCACCGCGATCAGCAGCGCGAGGGTCGCGCCACCTCTCACGACTGCGGGGAGCCGCCCCAACGACCGTTCCGGCCGGACGCGTTCGGGGTTTCCCGGTATCCCGGCTTCACCAGATATGCCGTCATGTGCGCCGTCATGCTCGCTGTTCACTTCCGTAACCCCCGTTGCCCGTCGGCTGAATCTCTTCAGCCGCCGAGGCTAACCTGCGTGTCCGCAGTCCAGTATTGGGGCGCGGCAAGCCGGGAGTTGAGAAGCGGGGGTGCGCGTGGTCAGGGCAGCTTGGCGACGGTCAGCAGCAGGGCCGAGTCCTCCAGGGCCTCCACCCGGTGCCGGCTGTCGGGCACGATGATCAGGTCGCCCTGACGGCCTTCCCAGGCCAGCTCGCCCGCCGAGAGCCGCACCCGGCCCTGCAGTACCTGCACCGTGGCCTCGCCGGGATTCTCGTGCTCGGCGAGGTGTGAGCCGCGCGTCATCCCGATGACCGTCTGGCGCAGGACCTTCTCATGACCGCCGTAGACGGTGTCCGCCGTGTGCCCGCCACCGGCCGTGGCCGCCAGCTCGATCTGCTGACGGGCCAGCGCTTCGAGAGAGAGTCTCTGCATGTCGTCATTGTCCCGCATTCGCCCGACCGGGCAACGCGGACGGGCGGGCACATCTGGGGGAGGGCGGGTACGTCACCGGGCCGGGGCCGAGCCGGGGCCGACGCGGCGGCTGGTGCTGTGTCCGGGGCCGCGCCCAGGGCCCTGTCCGTCGGCCAGGCGGACGATCAGGCCGACGACCGAGGAGTTGACCAGTGCCGCCGCCACCAGCACGACGTACACCAGGGCTCCCTCGATGCCCGGCAGCAGCAGAAGCAGGCTCGTCGGCGCGGTGAGCAGGATCGGGTACACCCCGGCGAACGACGCGTCCGGGTGGGAGACCAGTGTGGTGTCCACCCACACCCAGACCAGCAGGGCCGCGACGACCACGAGGTATCCGCGCGAGATCCAGTCGCCCGCCACCGTCCTGCCGATCCGCTGCATCAGGTTCCTGCCGCTCATCGTCCCTCCACCACCCTCTCGTCGATGTGACCGGAATGGCGCGCCCGTCCGACCGCTCCGCTCGGATTCGGGGGCCGTGTCCCGGTGTCCCTCTTCTCCCAGACTGCCGGAGACGGGCCGCGGCGGCCTGAGTACCGGTACTCAAGCCGCGGCCGAGTACGGGGGCGGCTCGTGTTCGCCGTACGCGGCACGGCTCGCGCCGAATGCCGTACACGAGAGCTGGGCAGGTACGGGTGTGCGGCGACCGGAAGGCCGGGCGGCGCAGACCCGGAGGGGGCGCGAAACGTCATGGAACAAGCTGGCTGGCAGTTCTCCGACGACCGTGGACAGCTGTCGACGGCCGCGCGGACACCGTCGAGAGTGACGGCGTACATACGGGCGGGTGCCACCCTGTGGGACCACGGCCTGGCCCCGCTCGCGGTCTTCGGCTCCCTGCACGACGGTGCGGTGGTCGACCCGGCGAAGGCGGGGGCGCTGCCGTCCGGCGATGTCCGCTACCTGGGGGCCGGCGGCACGCTGGATCTGGAGACGCTGCTCAGCGGCGGCCCCGATCTCGTGGTGGCGGTCAGTTACGGCGGCGGTCAGGTGTACGGACTGGACCCGGACACCGCCAAACACCTTGAGGAGCAGGTCCCCGTCGTGGTCATCGACGTCGGGCAGACACACACGCTGGAGGGGATCAGGGGCCGCTTCGACGCGCTCGCCCGCTCGCTGGGGACCCGCGGCGACGCCGAACAGCAGCAGGTGCTCGACGCCGCACACCGGCGGCTGCGCGCGGCGGCGGACGCACCGTCCGGGCCGGAGGTGCTCGCGCTCTCGCCCGCCGGGCCCGACCAGGTGCATCTGGCGCGCCCCGGAGCCTGGCCGGAGCTGCGTGCGCTGACCGCGCACGGCGTCAGCACGGTGCAGCCGCCCGACGGCCCCGGCGCGAACTGGGCCACCGTCAGCTGGGCGGAGGCGGCGGCACTGAACCCCGGGATCGTCCTCGCCGACGTCCGGTCGAACGCCACACCCATCGGCGAGCTGAGCGGCATCGACGGATGGCTGAACCTCACCGGCCGGGCACGGGTCCTGCCGTGGAATCCGGAAGCCCCGGACAGCGCCCGGTCCCATGCGCGGTTCTTCGGCTCGGTGGCCGACGCGCTGGAGGCCGCCGCCACGGAGTGAGGGCGCTCACGCCTCTGAGTCCGGTCAGGGACCCGGTGGGTCAGGGAATTGATGGGTCAACGACTCGGGCGGTCAGGGTGCGGACGGTCAAGGGCCCGGACGATCAAGGACGCGCTCCGCCGGGGACTCATCCGTGTCGGTGTTGGGCCGAACGGGTGAAGGGGGTCAGAATTGGCTGATGCAGATAGAAAGTCCAGCCGAGGTGGTCCGGTGAGCAGGTACGACGACTACGACGTCACCGACGAGCAGTGGGAGGGGCTCGCCCAGGTGGTGCCGCTGCGCGGGCGCAACGAATGGCCCTCGCGCGTCGACCACGAGACGATTCCCCACGAGTACGCGGCCGAGCAGCGCCGATTCGTGGTCCTGCGTGTCCAGGTCTTCGCGGACGCCCGTGAAGTCGCCGAGTACCTCGTCGGCCAGGTTCCGGTACTGCTCGATCTGACCGGGGCCGAGACCGAAGTGGCCAAACGCATCCTGGACTTCAGCAGCGGAGTGGTCTTCGGCCTCGGCAGCGGAATGCACCGGGTCGACAAGAACGTCTTCCTGCTGGCCCCGGCCGGCATGGAGGTGGAGGGGATCGCGGCGGCCGCAGTCCCCCGATCGTAGGAAGGTCATCCAGGCGTAACGGTTCGCCACCGAGGCGCGTGCATACGGTCCGGACCATGGACGCAACCTACGCACGCCCCACCGTCACCGAACTCCGGCTCTCGGCCTTCAAGTCGCACCGCGGCGCCGCCTTCCCGCTCGCCCCGCTGACCCTCTTCACGGGGGCGAGCGGGAGCGGGAAGACGAGCGCACTCCAGGTGTACGAGGCGCTGGCGCGGCTCGGTGCGGGGGACGAGCTGGGTGAGGTCTTCGACGACCCGGGCAGCTGCGTCCCGGAGCGGGCCTGCGCGGACGCCCAGGGGCGACGGGGGTTCCGGATCGGCTGCACCGTGGACGGACCGGCCGGCCCCGTACAGCTCGATCTCGCGGTGCAGGCCGAGCCCGAACTGCGGGTGGTGGGCGAACGGCTGGCCGCGGAAGGCCAGTTGCTGCTTTCCACCGCGCTGCGCGATCCGGCGCGCAGGACCGTACAGGCCGCCTGGCACACCGCGGGCGCGGTTCCGGTGACCCGGGCACCGCTGCCCGACGACCGGATGGGGACCGCCCTGCTTCCGCTGCGCGTGGCGGGCAAGACCGACGGGCAGCTGAAGGTGCTGGCCGCAGCCGAACAGGTGGTGGTGGCGCTGCGCTCGGTCTTCGCCTGCGATCCCCAGCCGCACCGGATGCGCCGCCCGGTGGCCGCGGGTGCCGGGCTGCTGCGGCGGGGCTGCGACAACCTGGCCTCGGTGCTCTACCGCACCCAGTCCGAGTGCGCGAACCGGCACCGGCAGCTGGTCGCAGCGGCGCGCGCCGGGTGCGTGGGCCCGGTGGCGGGGCTCGCGGCCGAGGAGCTGACGGACGGGAGGGTACGGGCGGTGCTCGGCCGGGGCAGTGGCGCGGGCACGCCGCTGGAGCGGCTGGGCGAGGGCGAGCTGCGCTATCTCGCCCTCGCGCTGGTGCTGCTGACCGGGCCCGGAGTGCTCGCGGTGGATCCCGCGGGCGAGGTGCCGTCCGCGATGCAGTCGTTGACGGTCCTGGCCGATGGCTTCGACCGCTCCCTCGACCCCCGGCAGGCGCGCGAGCTGGCCGCTCTCGCCGCGGCCATCTGCGGTCAGGGCCACATCAGGGTGGTGGGCACGGCATCGGACGCGGGGTGGGCCGGTCGGCTGGCCGGCGTCTCGGTGGTAGATCTGGACGTGTGACAGAACGGGATGTAGCGCAATTGCAGCGTCGGCTGGCCGAGTTCGCCGCGGCGCGGGACTGGCAGCCGTACCACACGCCGAAGAACCTGGCGGCGGCACTGAGCGTCGAGGCGGCCGAACTGGTCGAGATCTTCCAGTGGCTGACGCCCGAGGAGTCGGTCCGGGTGATGGAGGATCCGGGGTCGGCACACCGGGTCGCGGACGAGGTCGCCGATGTCCTCGCGTATCTGCTGCAGTTCTGCGAGGTGCTGGGGATCGATGCCCTTACGGCGCTTTCCGATAAAATTGACCGAAATGAGACACGGTTTCCGGTGGAGCGGGATGCGGATCGTCACTCTCCGGAGTGAGTGAGTTATCAACAATGCGTCTTGCGTCCACAGATTTCCGAATTCCCCTGGCTTTATGGTCCATCCGCCTTCACTCTGGGTAATGAAAGGGGAGACGGTACGTCATACGAACGGGGACTGGGATGGACGGGGTGCGGCTCATCGCAATCAGCCGGGACGCTCTGGCGCGGAGCGTCCCGGAGTTGGACACCATGGTGGAGGCGTGGCAGGCGCAGGCGCTCTCCCGCGCCGTGGGCGGACATCTGGCGCTGCGCGGCCCGCAGGAGCTGCGGGCCGACGCGCGGGCGCTGGGCGAATCGGGCGGCCGGGGCTGCGGGGCGCTCGACGTGCCGACGGTGCGCGGCGGGCTGATACGGGCGGCGCAGTTGACCGAAGTGTCGAATGTGCACGAGGCGTTGGCCGCGCTCGGGGTGCTGCTGGGGGAGGTGGGTATCGCACTGGTGGGCGTCGCCTGCGGCACCGACGAGGAGTCCGTCTACTGGCAGTGCATCGAGGCCATGGACGCGGCCGACGAGTCGGGGGACCGGGTGCGCGGAATGCTGCGGAAGCTGGAGGAGCGGGACGCGGAGGGGTCCCGGCGGTAGGGGGCGGCGGCAGGGGTGGGGGGTGGTGAGCCCCCTCCCGGTGTGCCGGGAAATCGCCGTACGGGCAGTTCGGGGAGCGTCGGGGGACGGAGGAAGGTGCAGGATGGATGTATGGATCTTCGAATCTTCACCGAGCCCCAGCAAGGGGCGAGCTATGACACTCTGCTGACCGTCGCCAAGGCAACCGAGGACCTGGGCTTCGACGCCTTCTACCGCTCGGACCACTATCTGCGCATGGGATCGGGCGACGGCCTGCCAGGCCCCACCGATGCCTGGATCACCCTGGCGGGACTTGCCCGCGAGACCAAGCGGATCCGGCTCGGGACGCTGATGACGGCGGGCACGTTCCGGCTCCCCGGAGTCCTGGCCATCCAGGTGGCGCAGGTCGACCAGATGTCCGGCGGCCGGGTCGAACTGGGCCTGGGGGCAGGCTGGTTCGAGGAGGAGCACCGGGCGTACGGGATTCCCTTCCCCAAGGAGAAGTTCGGCCGCCTGGAAGAGCAGCTGGCCATCGTCACCGGGCTCTGGGGGACCAGGACGGGTGAGACCTTCAGCTATGACGGCGCCTACTACCAGCTGAGCGACTCGCCCGCGCTGCCCAAGCCCGCCCAGGCGAAGGTGCCCGTGCTGATCGGCGGACACGGCGCGACCCGTACCCCCCGGCTGGCCGCGCAGTACGCCGATGAGTTCAATATCCCCTTCGCCTCGATCGAGGACAGCGAGCGGCAGTTCGGGCGGGTCAGGGCAGCGGCCAAGGCGGCCGGCCGGGCGGACGACCTGGTGTACTCGAACGCGCTGGTCGTCTGTGTCGGCAAGGACGACGCCGAGGTGGCGCGCCGGGCGGAGGCCATCGGGCGTGACACGGCGGATGTGAAGGCGAACGGGCTGGGCGGTTCACCCGCCGAGGTTGTCGACAAGATCGGCCGCTACGAGGCCATCGGCGCGTCGCGCATCTACCTCCAGGTGCTCGACCTCGACGATCTGGACCACCTGGAGCTGATCTCCTCACAGGTCCTCTCCCAGCTGAAGTAGGACCGGATGCGCCCCGTCCGTACCCTCGCCGCCGCACTGGCCGAGTCCACCGTCGTCCTGGACGGCGGACTCTCCAACCAGTTGGAGGCACAGGGCTGCGATCTCTCCGACGCGCTCTGGTCGGCGCGGCTGCTCGCCGACGGTCCCCGGCAGATCGTGGCGGCGCACACGGCGTATGTACGGGCGGGCGCCCAGGTGCTCATCACCGCGAGCTACCAGGCCACGTTCGCGGGGTTCGCGCGGCGCGGAACCGGCCGGGCCGAGGCCACGGGGCTGCTGGCCCGCAGTGTGCTGCTGGCGCGGGAGGCTGCCGGGGCGGCGGACCGTGAGGTCTGGGTCGCCGCCTCCGTCGGTCCGTACGGTGCGATGCTCGCCGACGGCAGTGAGTACCGCGGCCGGTACGGGCTCTCCGTCCGGGAGCTGGAGCGCTTCCACCGGCCGCGGATCGAGGCGCTGGCCGCGGCGGAGCCCGATGTGCTCGCCCTGGAGACGGTGCCGGACACCGACGAGGCCGAGGCGCTGCTGCGGGCGGCCGACGGGTGCGGGACGCCGGTCTGGCTCTCGTACAGCGTCACGGGGGAGCGGACCCGGGCCGGGCAGCCGCTGGCCGAGGCGTTCGGCCTGGCGGCGGGCCGGGACCAGGTCGTCGCCGTGGGAGTGAACTGCTGCGCGCCGGGGGATGCGGATCGGGCGGTGGAGCTCGCGTCCGCGGTGACCGGCAAGCCGGTGGTCGTCTATCCGAACAGCGGTGAGGAGTGGGACGCCGGGCGCCGTGACTGGCGCGGCCCCGCCGCCTTCGCCGCTTCGCGGGTGCGGGGCTGGGAGCGGGCCGGGGCCGCACTGGTCGGCGGCTGCTGCCGGGTCGGCCCGGCTGAGATCGCGGACATCGCAGCCGTCGCCGGGCCGCGGACGCCGGCCCCGGGGGCATGAAAACCTCTGGTCGGACCGGGCCGTGCGGGCGATAATCGGACGCGTGTTCCTGACGATCAGTACGACCGGCACCCCAGAGCGCCCCGCCACCGACCTCGGCTTTCTGCTGCACAAGCATCCCGACAAGGCGCAGGCGTTCTCCACCTCGCACGGCACGGCGCATGTCCTCTATCCGGAGGCCACCGCCGAGCGCTGCACGGCCGCGCTGCTCCTTGAGGTGGACCCGGTGGCGCTGGTGCGGCGCGGCAAGGGCAAGGGGCGCGGCGGCGCACCCGGCACCGCGCTCGCCCAGTACGTCAACGACCGGCCCTACGCCGCGTCCTCGCTGCTCTCCGTCGCCATGACCACCGTCTTCAAGAGCGCCCTGCGCGGGGTGTGCGCCGCGCTGCCGGAGCGGGCAGCAGCTCCGATGCCGCTGCGGATCGAGGTGCCAGCCCTGCCCGCCAGCGGTGGACCGGGTCTGGTGCACCAGCTCTTCGCGCCGCTCGGCTGGGAGCGGGTGAAGGCCGAACCGGTCGCGCTGGACGAGAAGTTCCCCGAGTGGGGCGAATCGCGGTATGTGCGTCTCGTGCTCGAAGGCGAGCTACGGCTCGCCGACGCGCTGCGGCAGCTCTATGTGCTGCTGCCGGTCCTCGACGACGCCAAGCACTACTGGGTGGCGCCCGACGAGGTCGACAAACTGCTGCGGGCCGGTGAGGGCTGGCTGGCCGGGCACCCCGAGCAGTCGCTGATCACCAGCCGCTATCTGTCGCGGCGCCGGGGACTGACCCGGCAGGCGACCGAGGCGCTGGAGCTGGTGCGGCTCGCGGAGGCCGACGACACCGAGGTCGAGTCGGTCGACAACGCCGTGGACGAGACCACCGACACCGAGGAGAGGCCGGTGCCGCTGGCCGCGCAGCGCCGTGCGGCGATCCTGGCTGCCCTGCGCGCCGCGGGCGCGGGGCGGGTGCTCGATCTGGGGTGTGGCCAGGGCCAGTTGCTGCAGGAGCTGCTGAGGGACGCCCGCTTCACCGAGATCGTCGGCATGGATGTGTCGATGCGCGCACTGAACAGCGCGGCCCGCAGGCTCCGCCTCGACCAGCTCGGCGAGCGCGGTGCCGCCCGGGTGAAGCTCATCCAGGGCTCTCTCGCGTACACCGACAAGCGGCTCAAGCAGTACGACGCCGCGGTGCTGAGCGAGGTCGTCGAGCATGTCGACCCCGAGCGGCTGCCCGCGCTTGAGTACGCGGTCTTCGGCGCGGCCAGGCCGCAGACCGTCCTGGTGACCACGCCGAACGTCGAGTACAACGTGCGCTGGGCGACGCTGCCCGCCGGTCAGGTGCGTCATGGGGACCACCGTTTCGAGTGGACCCGTGAGGAGTTCCGGGCCTGGGCCGCGGGGGTGGCCGAACGGCACGGTTACGGAGTGGAGTTCAGGCCCGTGGGGCCCGACGACCCCGAGGTCGGCCCGCCGACCCAGCTCGCGGTGTTCACCATGACCCCGAAGTCCGGCGCGGCCCCGGAATCCGGCACCGAATCGAAGTCCGGCACAGCCCCGAAGTCCGGCACGTCCCCGAAGGAGGCGGAAGCGGCATGAGCAGTACCGGCGACAGCGACAGCAGCACGCAGAGCGCGACTGGGCCTGGCGGCCCCGGCATGGCCGACCCGCCCGGCCCGCGTACCCTCCCCGTGACCGACCTCTCCCTCGTGGTGCTGGTCGGGGCCACCGGTTCGGGCAAGTCGACCTTCGCGCAGCGGCACTTCAGGCCCACCGAGATCATCTCGTCGGACTTCTGCCGCGGACTGGTGGCCGACGACGAGAACGACCAGAGCGCCAGCGGCGACGCCTTCGACGTCCTCCACTACATCGCGGCCAAGCGTCTGGCCGCCGGGCGGCTGACCGTCGTGGACGCGACGAACGTGCAGTCCGAGAGCCGCAAGCAGCTGGTGAGGCTGGCGCGCGAGCACGACGTGCTGCCCATCGCGATCGTGCTCGACCTGCCCGAAGAGGTGTGCGCGGAGCGCAACGCCGTACGCCCCGACCGCGCGGGGATGCCCCGCCACGTCATCCAGCGCCACCGCCGTGAACTGCGCCGCTCACTGCGCGGTCTGGAGCGCGAGGGCTTCCGCAAGGTGCACGTCCTGCGCAGCGTGGCGGAGGTGGAGACCGCCGAAGTCGTCCTGGAGAAGCGGTACAACGACCTCACCCACCTCACCGGCCCCTTCGACATCATCGGCGACATCCACGGCTGCAGCTCCGAGCTGGAGACCCTGCTCACCCGCCTCGGCTACACCGACGGCGCGCACCCCGAGGGCCGTACCGCCGTCTTCGTCGGCGACCTGGTGGACCGCGGCCCGGACAGCCCCGGTGTGCTGCGCCGGGTCATGGGGATGGTCGCCGGGGGCAACGCGCTCTGTGTGCCCGGGAACCACGAGAACAAGCTCGGCCGTTACCTCAAGGGCCGGAAGGTCCAGCACAGCCACGGACTCGCCGAGACCATCGAGCAGCTGGAGAAGGAGGACACGAGGGACCCCGACTTCCGGGAGCGGGTGCGGGAGTTCATCGACGGGCTCGTCAGCCACTACGTCCTGGACGGCGGCCGGCTCGTCGTCTGCCATGCCGGGCTGCCCGAGAAGTACCACGGCCGCACCTCCGGGCGGGTCCGCTCGCACGCGCTGTACGGGGACACGACGGGCGAGACCGACGAGTTCGGCCTGCCCGTGCGCTACCCCTGGGCCGAGGACTACCGAGGCCGGGCCGCCGTCGTCTACGGCCACACCCCCGTACCGAACGCCGGCTGGATCAACAACACCCTCTGCCTGGACACCGGCGCGGTCTTCGGCGGGCGGATGACGGCGCTGCGCTGGCCCGAGCGCGAACTGGTCGACGTCCCCGCCGAACAGGTCTGGTACGAGCCGGCCCGCCCGCTCGTCACCGAGGCGCCGGGCGGCCATGACGGGCGCCCGCTCGACCTCACCGACGTCAGTGGCCGTCGCACCGTGGAGTGCCGGGCCCCCCGCCCGGGGGCGGGGCGCGCGGGGGAATCCGCGGGGGGGGGGGTGTTGTAGTTGCGGGGTTCGGGGGGCGCCCCCGCGGGGCGCCCACCCCACCCCCCCCCCT
>NZ_JBHYWP010000043.1:40692-61952 GCF_042751845.1 Streptomyces sp. NPDC059398
GATCTGCACCCGCTCCGGCTCACGCCGGCTGTACAGCGAGACACCCGCGCGCCCCGTGGGAGCCGCCGGGGCGGGCCCCCGGGGCCCCCCCGGCACCCCGGCCGGGTCTCGGTCCGCGAGGAGAACGCGGCGGCGGCTCTTGAGGTCATGAGCCGTTTCGCGGTCGACCCGCGGCTGCTCGCCTACCTCCCGCCGACGATGTCCCCCACCGGCACCTCCCGGCTGGACGGCTATCTGGAACACCCCGCCGAGGCCTTCGCGCAGTACAGGTCGGACGGTGTCGCGAAGGTTGTGTGCGAGGAGAAGCACATGGGCTCGCGCGCGGTCGCTCTGGTCTGCCGGGACGCCGGGACCGCGCGGGAACGCTTCGGGGTGTCCGGGCCGACCGGCTCGCTGCACACCAGGACCGGCCGTCCCTTCTTCGACGACCCGGCTGTGACCGAGGAGATCCTGGGACGGCTGCGCACCGCGGTCACCGACGCCGGACTCTGGGACGAGCTGGGCACCGGCTGGCTGCTGCTCGACGCGGAGCTGATGCCCTGGTCGCTCAAGGCGACCGGCCTGCTGCGCAAGCAGTACGCGGCGGTGGGCGCCGCCTCACGCGCCGTGCTGCCCGGCGTCATCGGAGCGCTGGAAGCGGCCGCAGCCCGGGGTGTCGAAGTCGGCGGACTGCTCGCGGGGCAGCGCGACCGGGCCGACGACGCGGTCGCCTTCACCGAGGCGTACCGGCGGTACTGCTGGACGACGGACGGCCTGGACGGCGTACGCCTGGCACCGTTCCAGCTGCTCGCCGCCGAGGGCCGCTCGCTCGCCGCCGTACCCCACGACGAGCAGCTGGCCTGGCTCGACCGGCTGGTCGAGCACGACCAGAGCGGGCTGCTGCGGACCACCCGGCGGCTGGTGGTCGACACGGGCGACCAGGAGTCCGTCAGCTCCGGCACCGACTGGTGGCTTGAGATGACCGGACGCGGCGGTGAGGGCATGGTCGTCAAGCCGCTCCAGGCGCTCGTGCGGGACGCCAGGGGCCGGCTCGTCCAGCCCGGCATCAAGGTGCGCGGCCGGGAGTATCTGCGGATCGTCTACGGACCCGAGTACACCCGCCCGGACAACCTGGCCAGGCTCCGCCAGCGCTCTCTCGGCCACAAGCGCTCCCTCGCCCTGCGCGAGTACGCCCTGGGTCTTGAGGCGCTGGACCGGCTCGCCGACGGCGAACCGCTCTGGCGGATCCACGAGGCGGTCTTCGCCGTACTGGCCCTTGAGTCGGAGCCGGTCGACCCGAGGCTCTGAACGGCGGCACCGCCACGGCGCCCCCGCCACCGCGGCACCGCCACCTCGCGCCCGCCACGGCGGCACCGCCGGACACGCCCCGCTCGTTCCCTTCAGGGGTGAGCGGGGCGGACCGGGGACAGGATGGGGGCATGGGATTCCATGTCGACTCCGAGACGGGGCCGCTGCGCCGCGTCATCCTGCACCGGCCGGGTCTGGAACTGAAGCGGCTCACCCCCAGCAACAAGGACGCGCTCCTCTTCGACGACGTGCTGTGGGTGCGCCGCGCCCGCCAGGAGCACGACGGCTTCGCCAACGTGCTGCGCGAGCGCGGTGTGGAGGTGCATCTCTTCGACGACCTGCTGCGGGAGTCGCTGGAGGTGCCCGAGGCCCGCACGCTCGTCCTGGACCGGGTCTTCGACGAGAAGGAGTACGGTCCGCTCGCCACCCACCATCTGCGGACGGTCTTCGACGAACTGTCCGTCGCCGACCTGGCCGAGGTGCTGGTCGGCGGGATGACGAAGCGGGAGTTCCTGGAGCGCTACCGGGAGCCGGTCTCGGTCCGCTTCCATGTGATGGACCTGGACGACTTCCTGCTCGACCCGCTGCCGAACCACCTGTTCACCCGGGACACATCGGCCTGGATCTACGACGGTGTCTCCATCAACGCGATGCGCTGGCCCGCCCGGCAGCGCGAGACCGTCCACTTCGAGGCGATCTACCGTCACCACCCGCTCTTCACCGGCTCCGGGGCCTTCCACCACTGGTCGCAGGGGCAGGTCGACTACCCGTCCACGATCGAGGGCGGCGACGTCCTCGTCATCGGGAACGGCGCGGTCCTGATCGGAATGAGCGAGCGGACCACCCCGCAGGCGGTGGAGATGCTGGCCCGCGGACTCTTCGCGGCCGGCTCCGCGCGCACCATCGTGGCGCTCGACATGCCCAAGCGGCGGGCCTTCATGCATCTGGACACCGTGATGACGATGGTCGACGGCGACACCTTCACCCAGTACGCGGGACTCGGGATGCTCCGCTCGTACACCATCGAACCGGGCAGCACCGAAAGGGAGTTGAAGGTCACCGACCATCCCCCGGAGCAGATGCACCAGGCGATCGCCGCGGCGCTGGGGCTGAGCGGTATCCGGGTGCTGACCGCCACCCAGGACGTGCACTCGGCGGAGCGCGAGCAGTGGGACGACGGCTGCAACGTCCTCGCCGTCGAGCCGGGGGTGGTCGTGGCGTACGAGCGGAACTTCACCACCAACACACATCTGCGCAAGGAGGGCATCGACGTCATCGAGATCCCGGGGAGTGAGCTGGGGCGGGGCAGGGGAGGGCCGCGGTGCATGAGCTGCCCGGTTCAGCGGGATGCCGTATAGTGATGCGATCAATCGCATAGACTTCCATTGACCCCCGTCCCCACTACGCGCGACCCCTCCCCGCGTGACCCAGGAGCAGTCCCCATGGCGATAGACCTCGCAGGCCGCCACTTCCTCAAGGAGCTCGACTTCACCGCGGAGGAGTTCCGCGCCCTGGTCGAGCTGGCCGCCGAGCTCAAGGCGGCCAAGAAGTCGGGCACCGAAGTGCAGCGGCTGCGCGGCCGGAACGTCGCTCTGATCTTCGAGAAGACCTCCACCAGGACGCGCTGCGCCTTCGAGGTCGCCGCGGCCGACCAGGGGGCGTCGACGACGTATCTCGACCCCTCCGGTTCGCAGATCGGGCACAAGGAGTCCTTCAAGGACACCGCGCGGGTGCTCGGCCGGATGTTCGATGCCATCGAGTACCGCGGCGACAGCCAGCCGCAGGTGGAGGAGCTGGCCGCGCACGCCGGGGTTCCCGTCTACAACGGGCTCACCGACGACTGGCACCCCACGCAGATGCTCGCCGATGTGCTCACCATGACCGAGCACAGCGACAAGCCGCTGGAGCGGATCGTCTTCGCCTACCTCGGCGACGCCCGCTTCAACATGGGCAACTCCTATCTGATCACCGGCGCGCTGCTCGGTCTCGATGTCCGGATCGCCGCCCCGCGCGCCTACTGGCCCGCCGAGAGCGTCGTCGCGCGGGCGCGGGAGCTGGCCGCGGAGAGCGGTGGCACCGTCACACTCACCGAGGACATCACCGATGCGGTGCGGGGCTGCGACTTCGTCGTCACCGACGTCTGGGTGTCGATGGGGGAGCCGAAGGAGGTCTGGGCCGAGCGCATCGCCGCGCTCTCGCCCTACGCCGTGACGATGGACGTGCTGCGCGCCACCGGCAACCCCGGGGTCAAGTTCCTGCACTGCCTGCCCGCCTTCCACGATCTGGGCACCCAGGTCGGACGGGACATCCACGCACAGTTCGGGCTGAGCGAGCTGGAGGTCACCGACGAGGTCTTCGAGTCGGAGCACTCGGTCGTCTTCGACGAGGCGGAGAACCGGATGCACACGATCAAGGCGGTCATGGTCGCCACGCTGGCAGGTCAGGGGTAGCCGAACCGGCCGGCCAGGGGTGCCCGGCCGACCGGCAAGGGATAGCAATACGCCCAATTGGGTGAATATGCGACAAGGCGGCTACGATGTCGTCCCTTGGTGGGGTTCGGGCTCGCACGCTCGAACCCCACTGCGCTGTGTGCCCCCCGTTGTGCCGTGTGTGCCCCCTGTGCGCGCCGCTCCGCGCACGTCCGGAAAGAGACCCGCCCCCCCATGCGTTCCCCCCGCCCCGCAGAACCGCGCCCGGCTCGCCGCCCCGGTCTGCGCGTCAAGCCGCCCGAACTCCTCATCGCCGAGTCCGGCGCGGACCTGGAGGGACACGGACTGCGCCGCACCATGGGCCTCTTCCAGCTGGTGTGCTTCGGCGTCGGGGCCATCGTCGGGACCGGTATCTTCGTCGGCCTCTCCGACACGGTGGCCAAGGCCGGGCCCGCGGTCATCATCTCGTTCGTGCTCGCCGCGGTCACCTGTGTCTTCACCGCGTTCTCCTTCGCCGAGCTGGGCGGCGCGATCCCGGTGTCGGGCAGCTCGTACTCCTTCGCGTACGCCACGCTCGGCGAGCGCACCGCCTTCCTGGTCGGCTGGTGTCTGCTCCTGGAGTACGGCATCTCGGTGAGCGCGGTCGCCGTCGGCTGGAGCCAGTACCTCAACGAACTGCTGAACAGCCTCGTCGGGCGGCAGCTGCCCGCGGTGCTCTCCAGCGGCCCGGGCGACGGCGGGGTGATCAACCTGCCGGCCGTCGTGGTCGTCGCGCTCGCCGCGGCCCTGTTGGTGCGCGGGGTGCGGGAGAGTGCCCGCGCGACGGCGGCGATGGCCGTACTGAAGATCGGCATCCTGCTGGTCTTCTGCGCCGTGGCCTTCACCGCGTTCCGGGACGGCCATCTGGTGCCGTTCGCCCCCGACGGCGTCGGCGGCATCACATCCGGTGCCTCGATCGCCTTCTTCTCGTACATCGGGTTCGACGCCATCACCACGGCGGGTGAGGAGGTGCGGAACCCGCGGCGCAACATCCCGCTCGCGATCATGATCTGTATCGGCGTCGTCACCGTGCTCTACTGCGCGGTCGCCGTGGCGGCCATCGGCGCGTTCGGCGCGCCCGCCGTCGCCGACCGGCCCGCGGCCCTCTCACTGATCGTCAACCAGGTCACCGGCTCGTCCGTGGGCGGCGGTGTCATCGCCTTCGGGGCGGTCGTCGCCATCGCCTCTGTGGTGCTCGCCGTGATGTACGGGCAGACCCGCATCCTGATGTCGATGTCCCGCGACGGGCTGGTCCCCGGCGTCTTCGAGAAGGTCTCCCCGAGGACCTCGACGCCGGTCTCCAACACCTGGATCGTGGCGACCGTCGTGGCGGTCCCCGCCGCGTTCGCCTCGCTCGACGTCGTGGTGAACCTGACCACTATCGGGGCGCTGGCCACGATGGTGGCGGTGAACGTCGCCGTCGTCGCGCTGCGCCGCAGCCACCCGGAGCTGCCGCGCTCCTTCCGGGTGCCGCTCTTCCCCGTCAGCCCTGTCCTGGGGGTCGGGTTCTGTGTGTACCTGATGTACGGGACCGGGTGGCGGACCTGGCTCCAGTTCGCGGGCTTCCTGCTGGTGGGCGCGGCCGTCTACGCGGGCTACGGGCGCCGCCGTTCGCGGCTCAGTACGCAGGCCCCGCAGGCAGGGTGAACCAGACGGCCTTGCCGTGCTCGGTCGGGCGGTGGCCGTAGGACGAGCTGAGCGTCCGGATGAGCAGCAGACCGCGACCGTGCTCCTGCCAGGGGTCGGGCGGGCCTGCCGGGGCCGGGTGGACCAGATCGCCGGGCGGGGCCGGGTCCCGGTCGTGCACCTCGACCTGGCAGCCGGTATGCAGCACCTCGACGACCAGCTCGATGGGTTCGTCGCCGAGCGTGTGCTCCACGGCGTTGGCGACCAGCTCGGAGGTGAGCAGCTCGGCCGTGTCGCTGTCCGCGGCCTCCTCGCCCTCCAGGTCGGCGAGCACCGTACGGATCAGGGCGCGCGCTATCGGCACCGCGGCCGCGGTGTGCGGCAGGGCGATGCGCCATGAGGCGGGGCGCGAGGTGTCCGGCACGGCTGGAGTTCCGTTCGGTGTGGAGGGGGTTGTCCTGATTTCAACGATACGGAGCCGGGGACGTTGCGAGTAGAGGCTGCGGCCCGCAGGAAAAGGGACCTGCGCCACATTCTGACGGGACTTCCGGCCGGAGGCCCTTCCTGACGGAGGCTCCGGCGCCTCTCTATCGCGTACCCGTGACGGTAGTCACGCCGGAGTGATAATTTGAGGGGGCACGCCGCTCTGTCACCAGGTCCCGGCCGGCCTCCTCCGGACGAGCCCCCGACCGAAGGAGGCCGCACCCCATGAGCCCCTTTTCCGGCTCAGCAGACCCCGTCGAGCACTGGAAGCACCTCCGGGTGAGCCGGCAGGACGGGGTCGCGACCGTCACGTTCGCCCGCCCGGAGAAGCTCAACGCCCTCACCTTCGGCGCCTACGCGGACCTGCGCGACCTGCTCGCCGAGCTGTCCCGTGAGCGGTCGGTACGGGCCCTGGTCCTCGCCGGTGAGGGCCGCGGATTCTGCTCGGGCGGCGATGTCGAGGAGATCATCGGCGCCACCCTGGCCCTGGACACCGCCCAGCTCCTCGACTTCAACCGGATGACCGGACAGGTCGTCCGGGCCCTGCGCGAATGCCCCTTCCCGGTGATCGCCGCCGTGCACGGGGTCGCGGCGGGCGCCGGCGCCGTCCTCGCCCTGGCCGCCGACTTCCGGGTGGCCGACCCGACCGCGCGGTTCGCCTTCCTCTTCACCCGGGTCGGGCTCTCCGGCGGCGATATGGGCGCCGCCTATCTGCTGCCCCGCGTCGTCGGACTCGGGCACGCGACGCGGCTGCTGATGCTGGGGGAGCCGGTCCTGGCGCCCGAGGCGGAGCGGATCGGCCTGGTCAGCGAGGTGGCGGAGGAGGGCGGCGCGGACCGGCGGGCCGCCGCGCTGGCCCGCCGCCTCGCCGAAGGGCCGGCCCTCGCGTACGCGCAGACCAAGGCGCTGCTCACCGCCGAACTCGACATGCCGCTCGCGGCGGCCGTCGAACTGGACGCCACCACACAGGCGTTGCTGATGAACGGCGAGGACTACGCCGAGTTCCACGCCGCCTTCACCGAGAAGCGGCCCCCCAAGTGGCAGGGCAGGTAGCCGTGGCGGCCGGTGCGGGAGAGCGCCCGCGCCCCGCCCTGCGGATCGCGGTCGTCGGCGGCGGGCCGGGCGGCCTCTACGCCGCCGCCCTCCTCAAACGGCTCGACCCCGCCAGATCCGTCACCGTCTGGGAGCGCAACGCCCCCGACGACACCTTCGGCTTCGGCGTCGTCCTCTCCGACGAGACGCTCGGCGGCATCGAGCAGGCGGACCCGGCCGTCCACCGCGCCCTCCAGGACGAGTTCGTACGCTGGGACGACATCGACATCGTCCACCGCGGCACGACCCTGACCTCGGGCGGACACGGCTTCGCCGCGCTCGGCAGGCGCCGGCTCCTGGAGATCCTGCACGGGCGCTGCCGCGAACTGGGCGTACGGATCCGCTTCCGCACCGAGGCGCCGCCCCCCGGCGAACTGGCCGCGACCCATGACCTGGTGGTCGCCGCCGACGGGGTGCACAGCGCCACCCGCCGGGCCTACGCCGAAACCTTCGGGCCCCGCGTCACCACCCACCGCTGCCGCTACATCTGGCTCTCCGCGCCCTTCGCCTTCGACGCCTTCCGCTTCGAGACAGCCGAGACCGAGCACGGTGTGATGCAGCTGCACGGCTACCCGTACGGGCCCACGGCCTCCACCGTCATCGTCGAGATGCGCGAGGAGGTCTGGCACGCCGCGGGCCTCGACCGCTGCGACGAGAAGGAGTCCACCGAGCGGTGCGCCCGGATCTTCGCCGACGCGCTCGGCGGGCGCCCGCTCACCGGCAACAACTCCACCTGGACCGCGTTCCGTACCGTGGTCAACGCACGCTGGTCGCACGGGAACACGGTGCTGATCGGGGACGCGGCCCACACCGCGCACTTCTCCATCGGCTCCGGCACCAAGCTCGCCGTCGAGGACGCCCTCGCCCTGGCGGCGAACATCGGGGAACAGCCCGACCTGGCGTCGGCTCTCGAAGCGTACGAGAGCGAACGCCGCCCGGTCGTCGCCTCCACCCAGCGGGCTGCCGCGGCCAGCCTGGAGTGGTTCGAGCAGCTGGAGATGTATCTCGGCCAGCCGCCACGGCAGTTCGCCTTCAATCTGCTGACCCGCAGCCGCCGGGTCACACACGGCAATCTGCGGCTGCGCGACCGCACCTTCACGGACACGGTGGAGCGCGACTTCGGCTGCCGCGGCGGCACCCCGCCGATGTTCACCCCGCTGCGGCTGCGCGGCCTCGAACTGCGCAACCGCGTCGTCGTCTCGCCCATGGACATGTACGCGGCACACGACGGTGTCCCCGGCGACTTCCACCTCGTCCACCTGGGCGCCCGCGCACTCGGCGGCGCGGGCCTGGTGATGACCGAGATGGTGTGCGTGAGCCCCGAGGGCCGCATCACGCCCGGCTGCGCCGGCCTCTACACCGACGGACAGACCACCGCCTGGCAGCGCGTCACCTCCTTCGTGCACGCGCAGTCGCCCGGCACCGCCATCGGCGTCCAGCTGGGGCACTCGGGCCGCAAGGGCTCCACCCGCCTGATGTGGGACGGCATGGACGAGCCGCTCCCGGACGGCAACTGGCCGCTGTCGGCCGCGTCCCCGCTGCCGTACCGGCCGGGCGTCAGCCAGACCCCGGCGGAGCTGGACACGGCCGGGCTCACCGCGGTGCGCGGACAGTTCACCGAAGCGGCCCGCCGCGCTGCCGAGGCCGGCTTCGACCTGCTCGAACTGCACTGCGCCCACGGCTATCTGCTCTCCGGCTTCCTCTCCCCGCTCACCAATCTGCGCACCGACGGGTACGGCGGTCCGCTCCGGAGCCGTCTCCGCTTTCCCCTGGAGGTCTTCGACGCGGTGCGGGCGGCCTGGCCCGACGACCGGCCGATGACGGTCCGTATCTCGGCGGCGGACTGGGCGCCCGGCGGCACGACACCGGACGAGGCGGTGGCGATCGCCCGCGCCTTCGCGGCCCACGGGGCCGACGCGATCGACGTCTCGACGGGGCAGGTCGTCCCCGGCGAGAAGCCCGCGTACGGCCGCTCCTACCAGACCCCGTTCGCCGACCGTATCCGCAACGAACTGGGCGTCCCGGTGGTCGCGGTGGGCGCGATCTCGTCCTGGGACGACGTCAACTCCCTGCTCCTCGCCGGGCGTACGGACCTCTGCGCTCTGGCCCGCCCGCATCTGTACGACCCGCACTGGACCCTGCACGCGGCATCGGACCAGGGCTACGAGGGCCCGGCGGCCCCCTGGCCCCTGCCCTACCGGGCGGGCAGCCGGGCCCCCAGAACGGGCCGGACGGACGCCCCGAAGCCGCGGCTCACCCTCATGTGACGGCTGGTCGGCCCGCCCCGGTGACGACGACCCGCTCGGCCAGCGGCCGGTATCCGATGCGTTGGTACACGCCGTTGCTGGTCGGGTTCGCGAGATCGGTGAACAGCAGCACCTCGGCCATGCCCGCGTCCAGCGCCGCCCGGCTGACGTGCGCGGTGACCGCTGCCGCGTAGCCACGACCGCGCAGGCCGGGCGGGGTGTACACCGGGGCGACGCGCACGGTGCCCGCGGTGGGACGGGTCACCCCGGCCATGGACACCGGGACGCCCCGGTGCTCCCAGAGCGACAGACCCCCGTACGAGAGCCGGTCGTCGACGGCGCTCTCCACCCGGTCCGCCGACTGCCCGGTGTCGCGCCCGAAGGCACGGCGCCACTCGATCAGCAGCGCGCGGTCGGCGAAGGTGGCGGTACGGGCCCGGCCGGCCGGGCAGGGCGACGGCGGGGTCAACTCGGCGAGCCGGTACAGACGTTGCTCCTGCGCGACCGTACGGCCGCGCCACGAGGCGGTGAGCGCGTCGGCCACGCCCCGTTCGGCGTTGACGGCGGTGACGCCCCGCTCGCCGAGGGCCTGTGCCAGGGGCGGCACCGCTTCGGGCGGGACCACACCGACCTGCAGAGGGCGCGGTGGTGTCCATACGACGGAGCCGTCCACCGTGCCGTCCGCCGAGCGCCACCAGCCGAAGAGCGGTGTGCCGTCCCCGTAGAAGCGCGGCCCATGGCGCCTCAGGGCGGCGGTGATGGTCAGGACGAGCGTGTTCTCGGCAGGGTGCGCGGCGGCGGCGGGCTCCGCCGTGGCGAGGAAGACGTCCAGGTCACGGGTGAAGGTCCATGTCATGCAGGACATGGTGCGCGGTGCCGGGGTGCGGGGCACGCGATTTCCGGGCGATGCACTGATAGCACCCCCCGCCCCCGCCCCCCGCTCACCCCAGCCGGAACCGCTGGAGTTTCCCCGTGCCGGTGCGTGGCAGGGCGTCCGTGAAGACCACATCGCGGGGGCACTTGTGCGGTGCCAGCTCGGACTTTACGAACTCCCGCAGCGGCTCGGCCTCCCGCGCCGCCCCTTCGCGCAGCACCACATGTGCCACCACCACCTGCCCCCGCTCCGTGTCCGGGCGGCCCACCACGGCGGCCTCCAGGACGTCCGGGTGGCGCAGGAGCGCGTCCTCGACCTCGGGGCCCGCGATGTTGTAACCGGCGGAAATGATCATGTCGTCGGCGCGGGCCACATACGTGAAGTAGCCGTCCCGGTCGCGCAGATACGTGTCCCCGGTGAGGTTCCAGCCGTCCCGCACATACTCCGACTGGCGTGCGTCGGCCAGGTAGCGGCAGCCCACCGGGCCGCGCACCGCGAGCAGCCCCGGCTCGCCGTCGGGCACCGGGCGCCCGGAGCGGTCGACCACCCGCGCCTGCCAGCCGGGCACCGGAACACCTGTCGTGCCGGGGCGCACCGCGCCGTCGGCGGCCGAGATGAAGATGTGCAGCAGTTCCGTGGCACCGATGCCGTTGATGATGCGCAGCCCGGTCCGCTCGTGCCAGGCGTGCCAGGTGGCCGCGGGCAGGTTCTCCCCGGCCGACACACAGCGCCGCAGCGCCGACACGTCGTACGAGTCCAGGCCCTCCAGCATGGTGCGGTAGGCGGTCGGCGCCGTGAACAGCACCGAGACCCGGTGCCTGGCGAGCGCGGGCAGCAGCTCGCGCGGCCCGGACCGTTCGAGCAGCAGCGCCGAGGCCCCCGCCCGCAGCGGGAAGACCACCAGGCCGCCGAGACCGAAGGTGAAACCGAGCGGCGGGCTGCCCGCGAAGACGTCGTCGGGCCGCGGCTTCAGTACGTACCGCGCGAAGGTGTCCGCGACGGCCAGCACATCGCGGTGGAAGTGCATACAGCCCTTCGGGCGCCCGGTGGTGCCGGAGGTGAAGGCGATCAGCGCGACGTCGTCGGCTGAGGTCGCGACGGCCTCGTACTCATCGGGCCGGGCCGCGGCCAGCCGCAGCAGGTCCCGAGGACCCTCGCCGCCGTACGGGGTGATCCGCAGCCCGGGGACCTCCGCCTTCACCAGGTCGTCGACCGAGCGGGCGTCGCACAGCGCGTGGCTGATCCGGGCGAGCGCGCACACCTCGGCCAGCTCGTGCGGGCGCTGGGTGGCCAGTACGGTCACCGCCACCGCGCCCGCCTTCACCACCGCGAGCCAGCAGGCGGCCAGATGCGGTGTGGTGGGGCCGCGCAGCAGCACCCGGTTCCCCGGCACGACCCCGAGGTCCGAGGTGAGGACATGGGCGATACGGGCGACCTCGGCCCGGAGTTCGCCGTACGTCCACAGCTCACCGGCGCCGGTACGGAAGGCGGGGCGGTCGGCACCGAAGCGCTCGGCGGTCCGGTCGAGCAGCTCCGCCCCGCAGTTCAGCCGGTCCGGACAGGCCGGCCCGGGAAGGTCATCGAGGAGCAGCCGGGGCCACTGGTCGGCGGGCGGCAGCTGCTCGCGGGGAAAAGTGTCGACGTGCGCTGAGGTTTTCAGCTCCATCACAGGATCGCCCCCTTAGGCGGCATCGCATATGGAGCGTATCGTTTGCGTGACGACAGTCAACGGTTCACGATAGAGGGGATCGGGGATGACCGCATTCGCACTGGACCCGGACCAGCGGAAGTGGTGCGCCGAGCTGCGCACCCTGGCCGCCGAGGAGCTCGGGCCGATCGCCGCGGCGGGGGAGCCCGGCCGCGTCAACCGCCCCCTGGTCGCCGCTCTCGGTGAACTGGGCCTGCTGGAGCGGCTGTTCAGTGCGGGCGCCCTCGATCTCTGTCTGCTGCGCGAGTCCCTGGCGTACGGCTGCACCGAGGCGGAGACCGCTCTCGCCCTCCAGGGGCTCGGCAGCTACCCCCTCGTCCAGGCCGGCACCGCGGAGCAGCGCGCGCGGCTGCTGCCCGAGGTGATCGCGGGCCGTGCGGTCGCCGCCTTCGCGCTGAGCGAGCCCGGTGCGGGGTCGGACGCGGCGGCCCTGGAGCTGAAGGCCGTACCGGACGGCGGCGGCTGGCGGCTCACCGGCGGGAAACGCTGGATCTCCAACGCCCCCGACGCCGACTTCTACACGGTCTTCGCCCGTACGACGCAGGGCGCGGGGGCGCGCGGCATCACCGCGTTCCTGGTGCCGTCCGGCCGGCCGGGGCTGACCGGGTCCCGGCTCGACATGCTCTCGCCGCACCCCATCGGCACGCTGGAGTTCGACGCGGTGCCGGTCGGTCCGCAGGACGTCCTGGGCGAGCAGGGCCGGGGCTTCCGGGTCGCGATGAACACCCTCAACCTCTTCCGCCCCAGTGTCGGCGCCTTCGCGGTCGGCATGGCCCAGGCTGCCCTGGACGCGACGGTCGCGCACACCTCGGCGCGCACCGCGTTCGGCGGCCCGCTCAAGGACCTCCAGAGCGTGGCCCACCAGGTCGCCGAGATGGCCACCCGCACCGAGGCCGCACGCCTGCTGGTGCACGCTGCCGCTGCCGCCTGCGACGCGGGTGACCCGGGCATCGCCAAACGCTCCGCCATGGCCAAACTCTTCGCCACCGAGACCGCCCAGTACGTGGTGGACGCCGCCGTCCAGCTGCACGGCGCCCGCGCCCTCCAGCGCGGCCACCTCCTCGAACACCTCTACCGCGAGGTCCGCGCCCCGCGGATCTACGAGGGCGCCACCGAGGTCCAGCGGACCATCATCGCCAAGGAGTTGTACGGATGAGGCGGACGGGCCCGGACGAGCCCCGGCCGCACCGATGCCAGGGGGCTGCACGGATGAGCCCAGGCCGGACCGACGCCAAGGAGCCGCACGCATGACCCTCGACCGAATCGACCCGCCGGAGCTCTCGCCCCCCACCGGCTTCTCCCACGCCGTCGTCGCCACCGGGACCCGGCTGGTCTTCCTGGCGGGGCAGACCGCCCTGGACGGAGCGGGCGCGGTCACCGGGGCCACCCTTCCGGCCCAGTTCGAGGTGGCGCTCTCGAATCTGCTCGCCGCGCTGAGCGCCGCGGGCGGCGGCCCCGCCGACCTCGCCCGGGTCACGGTCTACGCCACCGACGTCGCCGACTACCGCGCCCACGCCGCCGAACTGGGGCGCATCTGGCGGAGACTGGCCGGACGCGACTACCCGGCCATGGCGGTGATCGGCGCCACGCGGCTCTGGGACGCGCAGGCGATGGTCGAAATCGACGGAGTCGCCGTACTGTCCTGACATGCCCGAGATCACACTCACCGCAGGCACCGTCGAGTACGTGGACACCGGCGGCCCAGGCCCCGTCGTCGTGCTCCTCCACGGACTCGTCCACGACGCCACCGTCTGGCGCAAGGTCGTCGAAGGACTGCGCCACGGCCACCGTGTGCTCGCGCCGACCCTGCCGTACGGCGCGCACCGCATCCCCATGCGCCGTGACGTACCGCTGACCCCGGACTCCGTCGTGGAGCTCATCGCCGAGTTCCTCGAACGGCTTGAGCTGAGTGACGTCACCCTGGTCGAGAACGACTGCGGCCGCGCCCAGTCCGTCGCCGCCCGCCATCCGGAGCGGCTCGCCCGGCTGGTCCTGACGTCCTGTGAGGCCTTCGACAACTATCCGCCGGGTGTCCCGGGCAAACTGATCGCACTGGCCTGCCGGGTGCCGGGCGGCATCCCCCTGCTGGTCCGTACGCTCGCGGTCAAGCCGCTGCGGCGTCTGCCGGTCGGCTTCGGGGCGCTCACCAAGCGGCCTGTCCCCGAGGAGATCGTCGACGGCTGGCTGCACCCGCTCCTCACCGACCCGGCGATCCGCGAGGACTTCCGCCGCTACGGTCTGGGCGTACGCAGAACGGAACTCCTGGAGGCCGCGGAGGGCCTGCGGAGGTTCGACAAGCCCGCCCTGGTCGTCTGGGCGCTCGATGACCGCATGATGCCCCGGGCCCATGGCCGGCGGCTCGCCGGGCTGCTGCCGCAGGGGCGGCTCCTGGAGATCGAGGACAGCGGCACTCTGATCGCCGAGGACCAGCCGGAGCAACTCGTATCAGCGCTACGGGATTTCATCGCCACCACAGGCTGACGGGGCCGCCACGGGCTGACGGGGGCCGCGCTGGCCCGCGGCCCGGTCCACCGTCCTTCTCCCCGCTGGGCCGGCGGTGTCGCGCGGCTTCCGGTATTGGACGGATCCACCATATCGCCGGAAAGTGGCCGGGCTATTTCCTTTACGGGAAATCCTCATTCAGAGAGGCTGAAGAATGCGACGGTGAGAGCCGCCGCCCGGCCGGGTTCGGCGCTTTGCGTGTCGTATGAGACGATGAATGGCGTCGCCACCGATGTGAATACTCCGCGTAGGGAGAAGGATACCCCGCGAGATCCGATGGATAAACATCCCCTGCCAGTCCGGTGTTATCGGCGAAAAAGTCCATTTCGCCCGGTCTGCCAACTTACGCCCTGGAGTCGTGCGGGCGCCCAGGGTAATTGAGATGACCCCTCTTCTCAAGTCCTTTCCGTAGTGATCTTCCACTCAAAAAAAGATCACACTGGCTCTGGATAAGGAGTGTTGGCCGGTATTCACTTGTTTCAACTTTCCATTCACTGGTGTAAAGCGTCCTTGCGGAGTACTTCGTGACCATGCAGCCATTCCGTGACAAGGCTCCCCTTGCTGCCGCGTCGGAACGGGGCCGTCTGGTGAAGGAGGGGGGAGTGGCGCATGCCTCTGCCCCGAGCCGAGAGTTGACCCGTCTCCTCTTCGACGGCGAGGACCGGGCCCGGGTGCACGGACCCTGGCGGGATCTCATCGCCACGGAGGGCTTCCGGCACCGTCCCGGGCTCTCCCCCGCGGAGCGTGTCCAGCTCTCGTACTCCCGGCTGCGTCTGGTCAACGACGCCGCCGGCGACGCCGCGGACCTGGCTTTCGACGTACGGCGGCTGTGCGCGCTGCACGAGTGGACCGGAGTGGTGGACGGTGGCCTCTGCACTCTCGCGAGCATCCACTACAACCTGTTCCTGGGGAGCCTGCTGGACCAGAGTGCCGGCAGCGCCGGACGTGACGTCTCCGCGTTCACGTCGATGCGCCGCATAGGGACGTTCCTCTGCACGGAGCTGGACCACGGCAACGACGCTCCGGCGCTGGGGACGACCGCCGAACTCGACCGGGAGACCGGCGGGTTCGTCCTGCACACTCCCACCCCCGGTGCCCAGAAGTTCATGCCGAACACCAGCCTGGCCGGCGGTCCGAAGAGCGCGGTGGTCGCCGCGCGGTTGCTGGTGGACGGGGCGGACCAGGGGTGCTTCCTCTTCCTGGCACCGCTGAGTGACGAGGGCGGTCGGGTGCCCGGGGTCCATGTCCGGGAGCTTCCGGACCGTACCGGTACCCCTGTGGACCACTGCCTCACCTCGTTCGACCAAGTGCGTTTACCCCGCGAGGCGTTGCTGGAGGCCGAGCACGGCCGTCTGGGCCGGGACGGGACACTGCACAGCAGCCTGGGTAGTGCGCGGAAGCGGTTCCTGTATTCGATCGGACGGGTCACCAGCGGCAAGCTGTGCATGAGCGCGGGCACCCTCGGGATGTCGCGCGCGGCGCTGACCATCGCTGTACGGCACGCGCATACCCGGCACATCAGCGGGCCGCGGCTCGGGGAGCGGGTGCCGCTGGTGGCTCATCGCAGCCATCACGGCAGGCTGCTCGAGGCGACAGCCACGGCGTACGCCATGACGTTCTTTCACCGGGAGGTCGTCTCCCGGTGGATCGGGCACACGGACGAGAACCGGGCCGAGACCGAGCGCCTGGTGGCTGTCGCGAAGGGCTGGATCAGCTGGCAGGCCAGGGCCATCGCGATCGAGGCCCGGGAACGGTGTGGGGCGCAGGGGCTCTTCCCGGTCAACGGGATCTCGGACCTGCCGTTGAACATAGAGGGCGGCATCACCGCGGAAGGCGACAATCTTGTCATCTGGGTGAAGGCGGGAGCCGAGATGATCTTCGGTCATGAGGTGGGCCGGGGCCACCTGCCCGATGTGCCGGTCGAGGAGAGGTCGTTGAACGATCTCTCCTTTCTCCGTGCCCTCCTCGTGGAGGCCGAGTCCGTCGAACAGAGCCGGGCGAGGACGGCTCTGCGCCAGGGCCCCTCGGGTGATCCGCTCGGACGCTGGAACGCGGCGTCCACGCCCGCTCTGGAGATGGTCTCGGTGCACGCCTGCCGCAGGGCTGCCGACGCGTTCATCGATGCCGCGGGCCGAGCGGCGGATCCGGTGGCACGAAACCTGCTGGAGGACCTGTGCAGGCTGTTCCTGCTCCGTCAGCTGAGCGGCCGTACCGGAGATCTGCTGGCTGACGGTCATCTGACCGCCGACCATGTCCGCGCGTTCCCCGGTGTCACCACCGATGTCATCGCCGCTCTGGCGCCTCATATGCTGACGTTGGTGGACGCCTTCGACCTGCCGGATGAATTCCTCGCCGCCGTGCCGATCGCCAGTGGCGGACGGATCGGAGACGAGGAAGACACCTGGTCCACGTGGCATCTGCGCACGTCAAGCCTGCTGGCGCCCGCCGGGCGGTAGCGGCTCGGTCACCCCTTCCACCAGCTCAGGAAGCCGCTCCAGAACTTGCCCTTCTGCGCGGGGGCAGGCGCTGCCTCCGCCCGGCGGCCTTCCGGGGCGAGCCCCGCGGCATGCCTGGCGCCGGGTCCCGGCAGTGTGCTCCGGACCGGGGTGAAACGGGCCGGCAGTGCGCTGAGGGCCCGGTGGAAAGGACCAGGCCGGTAGGCCAGAGCGTCCGGATGCACCGACAGCTCGATGTCCGGCAGTTCATTGAGCAGTTTCTCGATGGCCTGGACGGCGATGATCATCGCCGGGTCCTTGGCCGGGCAGGCGTGCGGGCCCGCACCCCAGGCCAGATGGGCGCGCCTGCTCACCGTCCCCCGGCCCACGGAGAGGCTCGGGTCGGAGTTGGCGGCGGCGAAGGAGATGAGTACCGGGTCTCCGGCGTTCAGCCTGGTGCCCGACAGCTCGACGTCGTACAGCGGGAAGTGGGTGGCGTAGTTGGCTATCGGGCAGCTGTTCCACAGAACGTCGTTGATGGCGTCCTCGACGAGGACGACGCCGCCCTGCGGACCGTCGCCCTGGCTTCCCTGCGAGAGCAGGACCGGCAGGGCGTTGCCGATCAGATTCGCCATCGGCTCGAATCCGCCGCCGATCAGCTGGATGAGCTGGGGGATCATCTCCTCGTCGCTCAGCCCCGACGGGTGCTGCAGCAGATGGGTGATGACGTCGTCGCCGGGCTGGGCGCGCTTCAGCGCGACCAGTTCCATCAGTGCCTCGATCAGGACATCGTTCGCCCGCTGTGCGTCGGTCCCGTCGAAGATCCCGGAAATGCCGAAGGCGACACGGTCACCCAGATCCCCCGGGCAGCCGAAGAGGTCGTTGAAGACCAGCAGCGGCACAAGGCGCGCGTAGTCGCCGATCAGGTCGACTGTGCCGCGCCCGCTGAACTGGCTGATCAGATAGGCGGCGGTGCGCTCGACCATCCGGGTCAACTGGTGGGTGTCGAGCTTCGCCAGACTGTCCGTGACTGCCTGACGGAGCCTCAGGTGCTGTGCACCGTCCTCGAACAGCGGGCCGGGCCGGTACGCCATCATCGGCAGCACAGGGCTGTCCAGCGGCACTTGGCCTTCGTTGAGCGCACGCCAGCGCCGTGAGTCGCGGACAAATGTGTCGGGGCTCTGGAGCACCTGGAGCGCCGCGGCGTAGTCGGTGATGAGCGAGGCGTCCACACCGGGGGCCAGCTCGACGGGTCCGACGGGGCCGAACTTCCGGAGGTAGTCGTAGTGGGCCTTCGGGTCCTTGGCGAATTCCTGGGTGTACAGGGCGGTGCGCCGGCCGGTGTCGTGCGCCGGGCATCCCGGTGGCGGAGAGGGTTCCGAGGGGGACTGCATGGACTGGAACTCCTAGGGGAGGCGGGATTGGAGGTAACGGACGAGGACGATCAGGGCATTCGCGGACGAGCGCTGATCGCGCGCGTCACAGCTCACCAGAGGGGTCTCGGGGAGCAGATCGAGAGCCTCTCTGATCTCCGTGTCCTCGTGCTGCGTCCCGATGTCGAACCGGTTGACGGCGATGGCGTACGGAATTCCGTACTGCTCCACCAGGTCCATCACGGGGAACGACTCCTGGAGACGCTCGGGATCGACCAGGACGAGCGCCCCGAGTGCTCCGCGCGACATGTCTTCCCACACCTGGACGAAGCGCTGCTGACCGGGTGTTCCGAAGAGGTAGAGCACCAGTTTCTCACTGAGCGTGAGCCGGCCGAAGTCCATCGCGACGGTGGTGGTGGTCTTGCCACGCGTTCCTTTGAGGTCGTCGATTTCCTCGCCGGCCCGCGTCATCACTTCTTCGGTGCGCAGCGGAGGGATCTCCGACATGGTGCCGATGAATGTGGTCTTGCCGACGGCGAAGTGTCCGACCACCAGGATCTTCGCCGCGGTCTGCACGGTTTCGTTCACATAGACGCCGCTATCCGAAACGGGCTTGAAGGCCATGCAGCACCTCCTCGAGTATGCGTCGTTCGACGCGCTCGGCCCGCGGAATGGGTTTGCGCGTGTAGAGGTATCCCGCATCGGTGAGATCGGCGAGCAGGACGCGGACAATGCCGACGGGCAGCTGGGTGTGTCCCGCGATCTCGGCGACCGCGAGGTATCCTCCCGAGCAGAGCTCGACCAACCGGCGTTTCTCCGGGTCGAGATGGCCGATCGCGGGGCAGTTCTCGGCCACCGTGACCAGCGTGATCAGCGAGAACTCGTGGTCGTCCACCAGGCTGCGGCCGTTGGTGATGACGTACGGACGCACTAATTGCGGGGCCTCCGGCTCCTGCTCCGGGTCCTCTGGCGTCGTCATGCGTCGGCAATCTCGCGCGGGGGACTGGTCAGAGCCTTGCCGAGCTGGCCCACCAGCTGCTGCATACGGAAGGTGATCTCCGCCATGTCGACTTCGGGCGTCGCCGACACGGCGAGGTAGGCGCCCTCTCCCGCGGAGATGAGGAACACCCAGCCGTGATCGAACTCGACCAGCGTCTGGCGCCACTGGGGCCGGTCGCCCGCCGGGCCGCCGCAGAAGTCGGCCACGGTGCGGCTCAGGGACTGCATCCCGCTCATCGCGGCGGCGACGGTGTCGCCGTGGTCCTTGCCGACCTCCTTCGAGCGGGCCATGAGCAGGCCGTCCGCCGAGACGAGGATCGCGTGCCGCGCTTCGGGGACTTCCAGGGCGCTGTCAAGCATCCATGACAGGTCGTAGTTCACTGATTCTCAGGCCCTTCGCTGCTTGCACTGGTGGAACGGCGGCCGGACTGGGTGCCCCGCTGGAACGCACCCATGACGGAGGCGATCTGCTCGGTGGACCGCGCGGGGGCGGCTTCGGCATCGGCTTCCGGCACGATGGAGATCGGCCCCCTTCTGCTGCGTTTGGGCAGACCGCCGAAGGTGGTCGCAGGGGCCGGTGCTGCCGCCGAATTCTCTTCGGGCGGCATCGGGGAGGACGCGGCCACGGTGGGAATCTCCTTCGCCTCGGGCTGGGGGGCGGGCTCCGGCATGGACGTGAGGAGGTCGTCGGGCAGGAGCACGACCGCGCGGACGCCGCCGTAGGGCGAGGTGGAGTCCACGGAGACGCTGAACCCGTAGCGTGCGGCGAGCACGCCGATCACGGTGAATCCGAACTGCGGTGGGTTGCCGAGCCCCGCGACACCGGGGGAGCGCTCGCTGGAAAGGAGCTTGGCCGCGCGGCTCTTCTCCTCCTCGTTCATACCGACACCGGCGTCGTCGACGATGATGCAGACGCCCTTGGGAACCGGCCGGATATTGATCTCGATCATGGTTTCCGGCGCCGAGTAACTGGTGGCGTTGTCGAGCAGTTCCGCGAGTGTCAGTGCGACCGCTTCGACGGCGCGGCTCACGATGGCGAAATGGCTCTGGGTCCGGATCTCCACACGGGTGAAGTGGCGGATACGGCCTTTCGCGCTGCGGACCACGTCGTAGAGCGAGGCATCGGTGCGCTGACGACCGAGCCAGCCGTCGCAGAGCACGGCAATGGACTGGGCGCGACGGGCGAACTGGGAATTCATGTGGTCGATGTCCAGGAGGTCCTGGAGAATCTGGAGCTCGCCGTACTTGCCCTGGAGTTTGGAAATGGCGAGCTGCTGCTCACTCGCCAGACCCTGGAGTGTCCGCATGGCGGATTTCAGAGCGGTTTTGGTGCCTTCTTCGGCCCGCTCCTTCGCCTCTTCGACGGATTCCGCGTAGTGTTCTTCCAGGGTGGTGTAATGGCTTTTGAGTTCCTGCTTTTCGGCGCGAAGCCTGGAGTTCGACTTTCTTCCGCGGACGATCGCGGTAGCGGCGACAGGAGTACCAGCTATCAAAGCCCAGAGCGCTGGATCCTGGAGGTACTGAGTCATAAGGCTCTCTTCGGGTGGCGGGGCCGCCGGGTTCTGAATGTCTCGGGGGCGCGGTCGAGTGCACTCGTGGCCGCAGACATACGGGATCTGTCGCGCGCGTTCTCCTGCCCGACTGCCTTAAAAGGCCCGGCTGATGGCAAAGTTCCCCCCGGGGTGGCGGAATTCTGGCCCGATGCGCTGCGCGGTTAAGCGCCATAGCGGGTTTGGTACCGCCTGGCAAGCGTGATGATCTTAGCACCACGGGATGGGGTGCTGTTCCTGGGGATTCGTTATCTTTCTGGCATCTGACGGAAATTCAGCAAGGTGCCCATATGGGGTCTTGTGGGGGGTTGGCTCTTTGCCGGACGTGCCCGATTGATCATGATTATTAATTCTTCGGGAAGAATGTCCGTCAGTGCTCAGGGAGTCGCTCGATGGCCACCATGGCCGCGTCGTCACCCAGAGTGCCGTCCGCGTGGCGCAGCAGATCGGCGCACAGCTCCCGCAGCAGCGTGTCAGGGTCTCCGGCCGGAAACGACGCGATCCGATCGGTCAGCGGATAGAAGCGGCCGGCGGCGGCACCCGACCCCAATACGGGCGCCGTGAATAACAACAGAAATTCGACGACGCCGCCAGCGACACGCGAGGGGGCGACTACC
>NZ_JBHYWP010000044.1:0-59838 GCF_042751845.1 Streptomyces sp. NPDC059398
GCTCTGGGGCCTGTCGTCGGAGTGCCGTGCGGCAGGCGGCACTCGACGGCAGGCCCCAGAGCCGTGTCCGTGAAGTCGCGAGCCGGACACGGCTTCGCGGGACACGGCCTAGCCGCGCGCCCCCGACCACGCGGCCCACAGCGCCGCGTATCCCCCGCCGGCCGCGACGAGTTCGTCATGGGTGCCGTGTTCCACGATGCGGCCCTGTGCCAGGACCAGGACGCGGTCGGCGCGTACCGCCTGGGTGAGCCGGTGGGCCACCACCAGCGCGGTGCGGCCCTCAAGGGCGCGCTCCGCCGCCGCCTCCAGCACCCGTGAACCGGCGCTGCCCGCCTCGGCGGTGGCTTCGTCCAGGACCGCGATCGGCGGATCCGCGAGCACGAGCCGGGCGAGCGCCAGCTGCTGCGCCTGTACGGGGGTGAGGCGCAGGCCGCCCTGGCCGATCCGGGTGGCGAGGCCCTCCGGCAGCGCCTGCGCCCAGTCCAGCGCGTCCACCGTCTCCAGCGCTGCGAGCAGTTCGGACTCCCCGGCATCGGGCCGGGCCAGCCGGAGGTCGTCGGCGAGCGAGCCCGCGAAGACATGCGTCTCCTGGTTCACCAGGGCCACCGTGCGGCGCAGCAGCGGGGCGGACATCTCGTCCAGCGGCACGCCGCCGAGCAGCACCCGGCCCTCGGTGGGCCGGTGGACCCCGGCCGCGAGCCGGGCCAGGGTGCTCTTGCCCGCACCCGTCGTGCCGACCACCGCGACCCGCTCCCCGGCGGCGAGCCGCACATCGGCCCCCATGAGCACCTGGTGGCCGGGGACATAGGAGTGGCCCACCCCGCGCAGCTCGACGGTGGCGCCCGCGGTCCCGGCGGCGCCCGGCTCCTCGGTGAAGGGTTCGGTCAGCTGGGCCAGGCCCATGACGCGGGTGGCGGCGGCTCCGGCGGACTGCACCTCGTCGAAGGAGGACAGCAGCCCGTTGACCGGGTCGAAGAGCCGGTGGAAGTAGAGGGCGGCGGCGCTCGCCGTACCGATGCCGACATGGTCCGTACGGACCAGGACATAGCCGACGACGAGCAAGGCGCTCAGCCCGGTCCACTCCGCGACGTTGAGCCGGCCGAAGAAGCGGGTGCCGATCCGGGTGGAGCGCAGCGCGAGGTCCCGGGTGACCCGTGAGCTGTCGGCGGCGGCGGCCAGCCGGCCCGGCACCAGCCGGAAGGCGCGCACGGTGTGGGCGCCGTCGACCGATTCCAGGACGGTCTGCGCCAGCTCCCCCTGGGCGATCCGTTCGGCGCGCCGCACCGGGCGCGAGGTGCGCATCAGCCAGCGCACGGCGTACGCCTGGAGGGGCACCGCGAGCAGCGCGGCCAGCGCGAACCGCCAGTCGAGCAGCAGCAGGGCGACCAGGGTGAGCCCGATCTCCAGTACGGCGCCGATCAGTTGGGGCACCAGACTGCGTACGGCCTCCGCCAGCAGGGCCGTGTCGTTGCTGACCCGGGAGACCAGGTCGCCCATGCTGGAGCGCTCCAGACGCTCCAGGGGTACGGCGAGCGCCCTGCCGAGTGCGCTCTCCCGGATGTCGGCGAGCATCTCCTCACCGCTCCGCGCGACCAGGGCGTCCCCCCAGCCGCTGAAGACGGCCTGTGCCAGGCAGGCGACGGCCACGATGACCACGGGCGCGGTGACGGCGGACACGGTGTGCCCGCCCTCGGCCACCAGGTCGACGACGCGGCCGAGCGCCCGGGGGATCACCAGCCCGCCGACGACCCCGGCGACGATGAGGGCCAGCGCTGCGACCGGGCGGGCGGGCCTGGCGCGGATCCGCGCCAGCAGGTCGGCGCGGACGGCGGCGGCGGTCGCGGTCGGCAGGAGTTCCCGCCGGTGCGTTCCTTCGCCGTCGACGCGTTCGGTCTTGGGCGCGGTCATGCCATCACCGCCGCGTGGTAGGAGGGCTGTGCGGACGTCAGTTCGTGGTGCGTGCCGGTCGCTCCCACCGCGCCGTCGGTCAGCAGGACGACCCGGTCGCAGCTCTGGAGCAGGATCGGGCTGGTGGTCACGAGAAGCGTGATGCCGTCGGTGCGCACTCCGCGCAGCCCGGCCGCGATCTTCGCCTCGGTCGCCGCGTCCACCGCCGTGGTCGGCTCGTGCAGGACGAGCACGGGTGCTCCGGACGCCAACGCCCTTGCGAGGGCGACGCGTTGGCGCTGGCCGCCGGAGAGTGACCGGCCGCGTTCGCCGATTCTGCTCTCGGCGCCCTGCGGGAGGGAGCGGACGACTTCGTCGGCGTCGGCGGCGGCCATCGCGGCGGCCACCCTTTCGGCACCGGCGGCGGCCCTTTCCGCATCGGCGGTCCTTTCGGCGCCGGCCCCCCTTTCGGTGCCGGTGGCGGCCATCCCTCCGGCGTCGGCGGCGACCGCGACGTTCTCGGCCACCGTGGCGTCGAAGAGATCCGAGTCGTGGTCGGCGACCAGCAGCATCCGCCGGGCGGCGTCGAGTTCCAGTCCGTCCAGCGGCACCCCGCCCAGCGCGACGCCGCCGTCCTCGGGGAGCGTGCGCAGGGCGAGTACGTCGAGCAGCGCGGCGGCGACCGCCGGATCGGGCGCCACGATGCCGAGCGTGGTGCCGGACTCGATCCGCAGGTCCAGCTTGCGCAGCGGCCCGTTGCGTACACCGGTGAGCTCCAGTGCCCCGGCCGGGAGCGGATGGCCGGGCAGGTTGCCGCCGGTCACCGCGTACGGTTCGGCCAGCAGCTTCGCCATCCGGCCTGCCGAGCCCCGGGCGCGCGCCCGCAGGCTCATCGCCCCGCCGAAGCGGCTGCTGGGGCCGATCAGGAACTGGGCGAGGCCCACCGATGCGACGAACTCCCCCACCGAGATGGTGCCTTCGACCGCGAGCCGGGCACCGACCAGGGCCACCAGGGCGAGGAACAACCCGTTGAGCAGCAGCGTCACCGCGTCGTACCCGGCGCTCCAGCGCGCGGCCCGCACGGTCGCGGCGAGCGCGCTCCGGCTGGCCGTGCGGTAGCGCCGCTGCGCGGCGGGCTCCACACCGAGCCCCTTGATGATGCGCAGCCCGCGTATCAGGTCGGCTGCGGTTCCGGTGGCCCTGGCCACCTGCGCCTGCTCGGCGCTGCCCCGGGCGCTGAGCGGTTTGGCGAGCAGCCGCGTGGCGGCGAGGAGGGGGACGAGCCCGATCAGCACCAGGAGGCCGAGCGTGACGGAGGTGAGCAGCAGGGCGACGGCGCCGAAGGCGAGGGCCGCGACGGCGCCCGAGCCGATGACCCAGGCACGGTTGCCCAGGCCGATACGGAGGCTGTCCGATGTGGCGGTGCTCAGCAGCGAGCCCGAGTTGCGTGCGCCGTTGGCGAAGCCCCGGGGGTCGAGGATGCGGGCGACCGCGACCACCCGCAGATCGTGAGCGGCGCCCTGGCTGCCCTGCCGGTTCCACCGGCCGCCCAGCCGCATGGCGGTGGTGAGTACGGCGAACAGGACGGCGAGCAGCCCGATCCAGAGGGCCAGGTCGTCCGGTCCGCCGTGGCGCACAGCGTGGTCGACGACGGCGCCGATGAGGACCGGCACGGCCGCTTCGCACATCTGGTGGACGGCGGTGAAGACCGCGGCACCGACGATCCAGCGGCGCCTGCGGAGGAACGCCCAGCGCAGGACGCCCTGTTCGGTGGGTTCGGGTCCTGGTACGGGTACGGAGTCGTCCCCGGCGCCCGGATGCGCCCGCGTCCCCGCGGTGGTCACGCTCTCCGGTTCAGCCTCGGCCGTGCGGGCCACCATAGGTCTCCCCAAACTTCCTTGTCGTCGTCGCTGTGTGGGCGTAGCTGTGTGGTTGTACCTGCGCTGTCGTGCCTGCGTCGCCGTGGGTCCGCGTCGTACCCGCGTCGCCGTACCGCTGGGTGCGGGCCCGCACCCGGCGGTCGCTCAGCGGCCCCTGCGGTACTGGCGGGCCAGCAGAAAGATCAGATAGAGGCCGCCCACCGCGCCGGTGGCCACGCCCACCGGAAGCTCCGCGGGGAGCGCACGCTGCGCCGCCAGATCGCTGACCGGCATGATCAGGGCCCCCATGGCGGCGGCGGGCCCGATGCCCACACCGGGCGCCCGGGTCAGCCGCCGGGCCAGCTGGGGCGCGGCCAGCGCGACGAAGGCGACAGGCCCGGCCGACGCGGTCGCCACCGCCACCAGGGCCACGGCGGTGACCATCAGCGTCAGCCGGGTGCGTTCCACCGGGAGGCCGAGGGCGCGGGCGCTGTCGTCGCCCATTTCGAGCAGGCTGCCCCCGCGGTTGAGCAGCAGGAGAAGCGGCAGCAGTACGGCCATGGCCACCGCGAGCGGCACCACCTGGCTCCAGCTCCGGCTGTTGAGGCTGCCGGTCAGCCACACCTGGGCGGTCAGCGCGTCGTTGAGCGACGCCCGGGTCAGCATCCACTGGTTGAACGCGGTCAGCATGCCGGTGACCCCGATGCCCACCAGGATCAGCCGGAAGCCCTGGACCGAACGGCGCCGGAAAGCCAGTAGATAGACGGCCGCCGCGGTCAGCAGACCGCCGGCCACCGCGCTCGCCGACACCTCGGTGGGCGAACCGTGCACGATCACCAGGCAGACGACGGCGCCGGTGGCGGAGCCCGTACCGAAGCCGATGACGTCCGGACTGCCCAGCGGGTTACGGGTGATGCTCTGGAAGACCGCACCGGCGGCGCCGAGCGCGCAGCCCACCAGGACCCCGGTCAGCAGCCGCGGCAGGCGCAGCCCGTCGACCACGAACCGGGTGGCGTGGTCCCCGCCGCCGACGAGGGCCCGCACCACGTCGGCGACCGGGATGCTGTAGTCCCCGGTGGCCAGGGTGTAGAGGGCGACGGCGACCATCAGCGCCAGCAGCACCGCGCACACGGCCACACTGCGGATCCGTACGCGTACGGCCAGCAGGCCGCCGATGCGTACGACGCGCAGGTGCACCGCGGGGGCGGGGGCCGGGGCGCCGGTCTCCCGGCGGGTGAGCACGGAGGTCACAGCTGCGCGATCCTTCCGCTGCGGGCCAGGGCGATGAAGACGGGGGCGCCCAGGAAGGCGGTGACGATGCCCACTTCGAGCTCGCCGGGCCGGGTGACGATCCGGCCGACGATGTCGGAGCCGATCAGCAGGATGGGGGCGACGAGCATCGAACAGGGCAGTACGAAGCGCTGGTCGGGGCCGGTGAGGAAGCGGGCCAGATGCGGTACGGCGAGTCCGATGAAGCCGATCGGGCCGACAGCGGCGGTGGCCGCCCCGCAGAGCAGTGTGACGGCGACGGCGCCGAGGAGCCGGGTGCGGCCCACATGGGCCCCGAGCGCGCGGCCGGTGTCCTCGCCGAGTGCGACGGCGTTGAGCGAGCGGCCGAGCCCGAGCGCCAGGAGCGCCCCCACCGCGATGAAGGGCAGCACCTGCCACATCACCGTGCTGCTGCGTCCGACGACGGAGCCCACGTTCCAGTACCGGAACTGGTCGAACGCGTCGGGTTTGAGCAGCAGGACGGCGCTGGTGAAGGCGGTCAGCGCCGCGGTCACCGCCGTGCCGGCCAGCGCGAGCCGTACGGGGGTGGCGCCGGACCGTCCGGCCGAGCCGAGCAGGTAGACGGCGACGGAGACCACGGCGGCCCCGCCGAACGCGAACCAGATGTAGGCCCACGTACTCTGCAGCCCGAGGAAGCCGATCCCGACGGCGACCGCGGCCGACGCACCGGAGTTGACGCCAAGGAGCCCGGGGTCGGCCAGCGGGTTGCGGGTCAGGGCCTGCATCAGCGCGCCGGCCAGACCCAGTGCCACGCCGACCACCAGCCCCAGTTCGGTTCTCGGCAGCCGCTGCTGGCGGACCACCAGCTGGTCGTCGCTGCCGTCGAAGTGGAACAGGGCGTCGAACACGGTGTGCCAGGCGATGGACTTGGCGCCGACCACCAGGCTGAGCCCCACGACGAGAGCCAGCAGGACGAGACCGGTCAGCAGTCCCGCCGTGCGGCCGGCGGTGGAGTGCCGCCGGCGGTCGCGCCGGGCGGTGGTCCGGGGCGGTGCCGGAGATATCTGGGGTGCAACGGACGAGGACACAAGAGGTGAGGTTAGCCTAACCTTCTCACCACCAGCAATGCACGGTGCCGCCTTGCGCCGTCATGCCGCCGAGCCCCTGCGCGACCGGCGGCTCCGAGAAGGGATCCCGACCATGAACAGCCCTACACGCCCGTCGCGGTCGCACCGCGCCCTGCTGGGCGCCTGCTGCCTGCTGACCGCCGCCGCGACCCTGACCGCGTGCGGGGGCTCGTCGTCCGGCAGCGACTCGGACCACGCGGACAGCAAGGCAGCCAAGAGCGACGCGGGCTCCTTCCCCGTCAGCATCACGAGCAAGTTCGGCACGGCGAAGATCACCAAGGCCCCCAAGCGGGTCGTCGCGCTGGGCTGGAGCGACCAGGACGCGCTGCTCGCGCTCGGCGTGAAGCCGGTCGCGATCGTCAAGACCGAGGACAGCTTCAAGAACGGCGTCGGCCCCTGGGCCGAGAAGGCACTGGGCAGTTCCCGCCCCGAGGTGCTGAACACCACGGACGGTTACTCCGTCGAGAAGATCGCCGCCCTCCACCCCGACCTGATCGTCGGGGTCCAGTCCGGACTGACCAGCGCGGACTACTCCAAGCTCTCCCAGATCGCGCCCACGGTCGCCTACCCGAAGAACCGGCAGGCGTACGGCACCCCCTGGGAGGAGCAGACCGACCTGATCGGCAAGGCGGTCGGGCGCGAGAAGGAGGCGAAGGCGGCCGTCGCGAATGTGAAGTCCGGGCTGCAGAAGGACGCGAAGACCTACCCGCAGCTCAAGGGCAAGAGCTTCCTGTACGCCTTCCCGCAGCCCGCCAACGGGCGGATGGTGCTGTACAAGGACGAGCGGACGAAGGTGCTCCAGCAGGTCGGCCTCACCCTGGACCCGGTGGTCGACAAGGGGACGAAGATGAACAGCTTCGCCAACTCGCTGAGCACCGAGCACATCGACGAGCTGAAGTCCGACGCCCTGGTCATCTGGTACAACACCGCCAAGGACCGTACGCAGCTGGAGTCGAGCGCCGCGTTCAAGAAGCTGCCCGCGGTCCGGAAGGGCGCCTATGTGCCGCTCGACCGGACGATGTCCCAGGCCACCAGCGCGCCCAGCGTGCTGAGCATCCCGTGGTCGATGCAGAAGCTGCTGCCGCCGCTGGCCAAGTCCCTGGGCTGACCCGCCCGCGCCACCACGGCACACCGGAGCCGCATGCCCGCCGGAACGGGGGCCGGGCATGCGGTCCTTCGGCATGCCCGCGGCCGGAGGCGGTCCGAGCTGCCGACACGACGGGCCACTTGACGTGAAACCCGACTAAGGCAAGGCTTACCTAAGCAAGTCGCCGACTGCTGGACCCTGGCATGCCGCAGCACAGTCATGCCCGCGGGCCACCTCCCCGTCCCGCGTGGGGTCCGGACGCCGGCTGTGCCCGACCGTCCCTTCCCGCCCGCTCCCGTCCGCCTGTTCCCGTCCGCTTGGAGGACCGTCATGACACTTGACCACTCGGAGATACTCGCCAGCCTGGATCCCGAGGACTCCAACAGCATCGTCAAGGCGTTCGCCGCCAACACCGCCTTCCGCGCCGCCGAGTGGGAGGAGCTGACGACCGAGGACAATCCCTACCGGCGGCCCGTCAGGCCCGACGACCTGGCCTGGCTCGACTACAGCAAGCCGATGCCGGCCGCCAAGGCGCTCAAGCTCAGCGCCCTCCTCGGCCACCGGATGCTGCGCAATGTCTACGACAGCGGACTGCTCTATCTGCCGCCCACCGCGGGGAAGGCGCCCCAGACCGACGGCGCCGCCTTCTACAGCGACCGCAACCGGATGCTCGGCGCCCTCGCGGCCCCCGTACTCGAACAGCATCTGTTCACCCTGCTCGACGGCGAGCGCAAGCCGCTCGGCGGCAGCGACCCCGCCCATCTGAAGCGCGAGGTGCGCGAGTACTACCAGCAGCGGACGGCGGAGCCCGGCAGAGCGTTCACCACGGCGCTGGCCACCAAGGACCGCAAGGCTTCGGCCACCTTTGTGATGCTGCAGCTCAGCGCCTTCCTGCCGGCCGCGCGCTCCTCCGTGGGCCGGGCCGCGCTCGGTGAGTACGACGCGACGCACCCGGGAGCCCGCACCTTCCTCCTCGACGACTACCGCTCCTGGGCCGGGCTGCACGAGACGTACCGCACCCTGCTCGGCGGGGCCGGCCTCAAGCCCACGGCGGCCGCCTACTGGCAGCTCTACCTCGGCACCTCGCTCGCGCGCGGCAACCATCTGCACCGGCTCTCGCACAACCGCGAGCTGTACCCCGAGTTCCTCGGCGCCCTGCTGCACCACAAGATCGAAGAGGCCGCCGACGGGCCGCGCTTCGCGGAGGTCTTCGAGGACGGACTCGGGCTGCGCAGCGTCCTGTTCGACGCTCTCGGCGCCGTACGCGAGACCGACCTCGACCCGCTGGTCGACCGGCTGCTGCTGCCGCTCCTCAGCGTCTACGGGGACGAAGCCGTGGACCGCTTCCACCGGGGATTCGCCGACGCCCGCTGGTTCTCGCAGCTGTGGGACGAGGACCTCGCGGAGCAGCTGGCCTGGGCCGACAGCATCGAGCTGCACCAGGAGAAGGCGGAGCGGCTGAACAAGCACATCGAGGACAACAACATCACCGTGGACCTCGACACCTTCGTGGAGAGCAACGAGGAGACCTCCACCACCCATGTGCACAACGAGCACCGGCTGGTGATGGTCGAGCGCGGCCAGATGCACTTCTGGAACAACACGACGCACAAGCTGGAGTTCAACGAGGGCGACAAGGTCCTCATCCCGGTGTCCCGGCTGCACGGCTCGACCGTGCTCTCCGGCGAGTGCACCTACCACCAGCCGATCATCCCGGAAGAGATGTACCAGCAGTTCTGACCCTCACCCGCCGGCCGGGCGCCCGCCGATTCACGGCGCCCGGCCGGTGCGGCGCGCGGCAACACCCCTTCGTACGCCGCCCGTTCGAGTCAGCGCGGTCGCCGGACCGAGCGTGTCACGGCCCTTCCCGGGATGGAGTCCCAGCAGTGCCCACCCCTTCTGACAGCAACGGCATGTCCGCAGGCCCGACGGCCGAAGCGGAGATCGCCGCCTGCACCATCGGGAGTACGCCCCAGTGGGGCCTTCCGGTGGCGCGGGATCTGATAACGACCCTGCTCAGCGCCGAGAATCCGTTCCCCTGCACGTTCGCCGTGGCCGCCGCGAAGAAACGCGCCCTGCGGTACGGCTTCGTGGAGAGCCCACACGACGACGGGACCTGGGGGCCGCTCGTCGACATCCTCAGCAGCTATCTGGAGTGCTACCAGGAACTCGGCAAGGACACCTCCCTGGTGGTCTTCTTCCGCCCCGACGAACACGCCCTGAGCCTGGACGAGTACTTCCAGCGGTTCTGGTCGGTGCTGCAGTTCCTGCACGAGAAGGACCCGGAGCCGTGGCCGGGCGGCGTGCCCACCGATCCGGAGGAACTCATGTGGGAGTTCAGCTTCGGCGGCACCGAGATCTTCGTCGTCTGCAACACCCCCGGCCATGTCACCCGGCACAGCCGCAACAGCCAGGGCTTCATGATCACCTTCCAGCCGCGCTGGGTGTTCGAGGGCCTGGAGGCCGACTCCCCGCGCGGTGCCAAGGCGCGGAAGGTGATCCGCAACCGGATCCGGCGCTTCGACGGGATGGAGCCCGCCCCCGAACTCGGCAACTACGGCGAGGAGGGCAACCTGGAGTGGCGGCAGTACTTCCTCCCGGACACCCCCGAGGGCACCGTGCCCGTCTGCCCATTCCGGGCCGGCCGGGAGCACCGGACAGAGCTGGCGACCGACGACGAGATCCCGGAGCAGAGCCGATGAACACCACAGGACCCGGCAGCGGCACGACTCCCCGTGACGGCACAGACGGCACGGGCGGCACGGGCGGCGCGGCTGACGCGTACACCGCCGTGGTCAACGACGAGGGCCAGTACGCCCTGTGGCCGGCCTGGCGCCCGCTGCCCGGCGGCTGGCACGGCACAGGCGTACGGGGCGACCGCGAGGAGTGCCTGGCGTACATCGAGCGCGAGTGGACCGATATGCGCCCCCGCAGCCTGCGCGGCGAGCCGCCCCGGCCCGCCTGAACCAGCGGCAGAACCAGTCCGCCCCCTCCCCCGACCACAGAACGGATACCGCCCGCCATGACCGACCTCGCCGATGGGCAGCCGCTGACGGGCGCCCAGTCGGGCATCTGGTACGCCCAGCAGCGCGACCCGCTGAGCCCGGCGTACAACTGCGCCGAATACGTCGAGCTGACCGGCCCGCTGGACGTGGAGCGCTTCGCCGAGGCGCTGCACCGGACGGTCACCGGGATCCCGGCGCTGTGGATCCGCTACGCCGAGCGGGGCGCGGATGCGGAGCCGGTCGCCGTACAGCGGGAACCGGACGGGGCGGGCACCGGCACGGCGCTGCACCAGGTCGATATGACGGGGCATCAAGATCCCTTCGAGGGAGCCCTGGAGTGGATGCGGGCGGATCTGCGCCGGCCGGTGGACCTCGCGGCAGGACCGCTGGTGCGCAACGCGCTGATCCGTATCGGACCCGAGCACCACCTCTGGTACTTCATGTGCCATCACATCGCCCTGGACGGCTATGGATTCGCCTTGGCCGAGAGCCGGGTCGCCGAGCTGTACAACGCCTCGGTACGGGGCGACGGGGGACCTGACGAACCGTTTGCCGGGGTCGGGGCGCTGCTCCGCGAAGAGGCGGAGTACCGCGCGTCGGACCGCTTCGGACGCGACCGTGCCCACTGGCAGGACCTGCTGGCGGGCGCGGCCGAGCCCGCCGCTCTCGCCGCCGGGACGGCTCCGCCGTCCGCCGGATTCCTGCGGGCACGCTCCGCGCAGCCGGAGGCGGTGCGGAGCACCGTGGAGCGGGCCGTCGGTGAACTGGGCAGCAGCAGGCCGGAGTTCCAGCTCGCGGCCGTCGCCGCCTATCTGCACCGGGTCACAGGACGCTCCGACATCGTGCTGGGGCTGCCGTTCGCCGGGCGCCTCGGATCGGCCGCGGCGCGTATCCCCACGACGACGGTCAACGTGCTGCCGCTGGTACTCGACCTGAGCCCCGCGACGACCCCGGCCGAGCTGGCCGCTCAGGTGCGCACCAGGCTCCGGGCGCTCCGCAGGCACGCCGGATACCGCGGTGAGGACATCCGCCGCGACCTGCGGCTCCCGGCCACCGGGCGCCGGCTCACCGGCCCCCTGGTGAACGTCGGGATGGCCACCCCCGACCTGCGTTTCGACGGCCGTCCGGCGCCGGTCCACTTCCTCTCCGCGGGCCCGGTGGACGGCCTGACCCTCACCTTCCGCGACGACCCGCGGGGCGGGGGCGCCGATCTCACCCTCGACGGCAACCCGGCGCTCTACGACGGCGAGGAGATCGCGGCACACCACCGCCGTCTGCTCACCTTCCTGGAGTCCTTCGCGGCCGACCCGCACGCCCCCATCGGGCTGCTCGACACCGTGGCCGCGGATGAGCGGCAGGACATACCCGAACTGGCCCCGGCAGAGGCGGAGTACGGTCCTGACGGCTCGGGGGACACCCTGCACGGGCTGATCGGCCGACAGGCCCGCACCCGCCCCGACGCGGTCGCCGTGGTGCACGGCGCCACCCGGCTCACCTACCGTGAGCTGGACGAGGACGCCAACCGGCTGGCCCGGGAGCTCGTCGGGCGGGGCATCGGCCGGGGCGACCTGGTCGCCCTCGCGCTGCCCCGGTCGGCGCGGCTGGTGACCGCGGTCCTGGCCGTACTCAAGGCGGGTGCCGGCTATCTGCCCCTCGACCCGCACCAGCCCGCCGCACGCACCGCCGCCGTACTGCGCTCGGCCCGCCCGGCCCTGCTGGTCACCGGGGGCGGCGGGGACGACGGTGCCACCGCCCCCGGCACGGCGGACACGGACCGGCCGGACACGGAGGGGCCGGGGCCGGACCAGCTGCGCACGGACGGGCTCGCGGACCGGCTGCACACGGACCGGCTCTACGCGGACCGGCTGGACCTGGACGCCCCCGCCGTGCGCGAAGCCCTCGCGGCCCACCCGGTCACGGCGCCGGACATCGCCGGGGCAAGCGGGCACGACTGTGCGTACGTCATCCACACCTCGGGCTCCACCGGCGAGCCGAAGGGTGTGGTGATCCCGCACCGCAACGTCGTACGGCTGCTCACCACCACCGACCGCTGGTTCGGCTTCGGGCCCGACGACGTCTGGACGCTGTTCCACAGCTACGCCTTCGACTTCTCCGTCTGGGAGCTCTTCGGCGCGCTCACCACCGGAGGCCGCCTGGTCGTCGTACCGCACACCGTCAGCCGGGCACCGGCCGAGTTCCTGCGGCTCCTGGTGGACGAGCGGGTCACCGTGCTCAACCAGACGCCCACCGCCTTCGAGCAGCTGTCCGCCGCCGACCGTCAGGAACCTTCGGCCGGAGCTGAACTGAGGCTGCGTCATATCATTCTGGGCGGAGAACCGCTGCGGCCCGCCGTGCTCGGCGACTGGTATCTGCGGCACCCCGAGGGGGCGCCGCGGATCATCAATATGTACGGCATCACCGAGACCACCGTGCACGTCACCCACCGGGCACTCGGCCCGGCCGACGCGGAGCCGGACGCCTCCGGGCTCATCGGCGTCCCCCTGCCGGATCTGCGTGTCCGGCTGCTCGACTCCGCGCTCTGCCCGGTGCCGCCAGGCGCGGTCGGCGAGCTGTACGTCGCGGGCCCCGGTCTTGCCGACGGCTACCTCGGGCGGCCCGGACTGACCGCCGAACGCTTCCTGCCCGACCCCTACGGGCCGCCGGGATCACGGATGTACCGCAGCGGCGACCTGGCCCGCCGCGACGGACAGGGGCTGCTCGACCACCGGGGCCGCGCCGACGACCAGGTCAAGCTCCGCGGCTTCCGGATCGAGCCGGGAGAGATCGAGGCGGCCCTGCTCACCCACCCCGGCACCGCCCAGGCGGCCGTGGTCGTCCGCGAGGACACCGGTGTCGGCCGCCGGCTGGTCGCCTACGCCGTGCCGCACCCCGGCGAGGCGCCGGACCCCGTCGCGCTGCGCACCCACGCCGCCGGACTGCTGCCCGAGCACATGGTGCCCGGCGCCGTGGTGGTGCTCGACGCCCTGCCGCTGACCGCCAACGGCAAACTGGACCGCGCCGCACTGCCCGCCCCCGGTTCGCTCTCCGGCAGCCGGGCGGGCCGCCCGCCCGCCGACGTCCGCGAGCAGGTGCTCTGCGAGCTCTTCGCCGCTCTGCTGGACGCCGAACAGGTCGGCCCCGACGACGACTTCTTCGCGCTGGGCGGGCACTCACTCCTTGCGACCCGGCTGGTCGGCCGGGTCCGGGACGCGCTGGACGCCGGTATCGGCGTACGCGATCTGTTCGAGGCGCCCACCCCGGCCCGGCTGGCCGCCCGTCTCGACACCTCGGCACCGGCCCGGCCCCGGCTGGCCCCGACGGCCAGGCCGGAGCGGGTCCCGCTGTCGTACGCCCAGCGCAGGCTGTGGTTCCTGCACCGGATGGAGGGGCCGAGCCCCACGTACAACATCCCGCTGGCGATGCGGCTGACCGGGCCGCTGGACGTGGCCGCGCTCCGTGCGGCGGTGACGGATCTGGTGGACCGGCACGAGAGTCTGCGGACGGTCTTCCCGCCGGACGACGGCGACCCGTGCCAAGTCGTCCTGCCCGCCGGGAGCGCCACCGTCGAATGGGACGTGACCGAGACCGGCCCGGAGGGCCTGACGGCTGCGCTCACGTCGGCGGCCCGCTTCGCCTTCGACCTGACCAGCCATCTCCCGCTGCGGGCAAGGCTGCTGACGGCGGGTCCTGAGGACCACGTACTCCTCCTGCTGCTGCACCACTCGGCCGGTGACGACTGGTCCCTGGCACCGCTGGCCGACGATCTCGCCGCGGCCTACACCGCCCGCCGCGAGGGCGGCGCCCCGCAGCGCGCACCGCTGCCCGTGCAGTACGCCGACTACGCCCTGTGGCAGCACGAACTGCTGGCCGAGGACGGCGATGTGACGGCCGACCAGCTCGCCTTCTGGACCGAGCGGCTGGCCGGCCTCCCGGACCAGCTCGACCTGCCGACCGACCGCACCCGCCCCGCCGTCGCGAGCCACCGCGGCGGGACGGTCCCGGTGACGATCGACGCGGAGCTGCACCGCTCCGTCCGGGCCCTGGCACAGCGCTGCGGGGCGACGGTCTTCATGACGCTCCAGGCCGGTCTGGCCGCCCTGCTCACCCGGCTCGGCGCGGGCACCGACATCCCGCTGGGCAGCCCGGTGGCCGGCCGCACGGACCGGGCCCTGGAGGACCTGGTCGGATTCTTCGCCAACACCCTGGTGCTGCGCACCGACACCTCGGGCGACCCGGGCTTCGCCGAGCTGCTGGCGCGGGTGCGCGCCGTCGACCTCGCCGCCTTCGACCACCAGGACGTCCCCTTCGAGCGGCTGGTCGAGGAGGTACGCCCGGCCCGCTCCCCCGCCCGGCACCCCCTGTTCCAGGTGATGCTCTCCTACGGTGCGGGGCGCCCCGATCCGAGGCTCCCCGGGCTCACCGCCCGGCCGGTCCGCGTACACAACGGGTCCGCCAAGTTCGACCTCACCCTCTCGCTGAGCGACACCCCGGGCGGCGACGGCATCGAGGGGTTCCTGGAGTACGCCGTCGACCTGTTCGACGAGGAGACCGCACGGGGGCTCACCGAGCGGCTGCTGCGGCTGCTGCGGCAGGCGGTCGCCGAGCCCGGACTGCCGCTCAGCAGGCTGGAGATACTCTCCGGGGACGAACGGGACCTGATGGTCCGGCAGTGGAACGACACCGCCGCCCCGGTCGACCCCCGCAGCTTCCCCGCGATGTTCGAGGAGCAGGCCCGCAGCCACCCGGAGCGCGAGGCGCTGGTCGCGGGCGGCCACCGGCTCACCTACCGGGAGACGGACGCGCTGGCCAACCGGCTGGCGCACCGGCTGCGCGAGCTGGGCGTGGGCCCGGAGCGCACGGTGGGCATCCATCTGCCGCGCAGCGCCGAGATGGTGGTGGGGCTGCTCGCCGTACAGAAGGCCGGTGGCGCCTTCGTGCCGCTGGAGCCCTCGTGGCCCGCCCAGCGGATCGGCACCATCATCGAGAACGCCCGCCCGGCCGCCGTCCTCACCACCGCCGGGGCCGCGGACGAGCTGCCCGGGTCGGTGCCCGCCGTCGAACTCGACCTGGCGGGCGACTGGTTCGCCGACCAGCCCGAGCACAGCCCGGACGTGCCCATCGACCCGGAGAACCTGGCGTACGTCATCTACACGTCGGGCTCCACGGGCACCCCCAAGGGCGCCATGATCCGCCACCGTGCCATCAGCAACCGGCTGCCCTGGCAGATCGGGCTGCTCGGTCTCACCCCGGACGATCCGGTGCTCCACAAGGCCCCGCTGACCTTTGACATCTCGGTCAACGAGATCTTTCTGCCGCTGGCGGCCGGTGCGACCCTGGTGGTCGCCGACGCCGGGCGCGAGGGCGATGTGGCGCATCTGCTCGAACTGATCGAGCGGGAGCGGATCGCCTTCGTCTACATCGTCTCCTCGGTCCTCGACATCATGCTGGAGCGCGCCGACATCGCGGAGGCGGGCGCCTCGCTCAAGCACGTCTGGTGCGGTGGCGAGGTGCTCACGCCCGAGCTGTTCCGGCGCTTCCGGGACCGGCTGGGCGACGCGACGATGTACCACGGGTACGGTCCGGCCGAGACCACGATCGGGGTGACCTGCCAGGTCTACCGCGGCGACGCGGAGCAGGGCATCACCATCGGCAGGCCGAACCCCAACACCACGGTGTACGTGCTCGATCCGGCGATGAACCCGGTCCCGGTGGGGGTGCCGGGCGAGCTGTATCTGGGCGGTGTCCCGCTGGGCCGCGGCTACCTCGGCGATCCCCGCCGCACCGCCGCCGCCTTCGTGCCCGACCTCTTCTCGGGCGAGCCGGGGGCCCGGCTGTACCGCAGCGGCGACCTGGCCAGGTTCCGTGCGGACGGGAACATCGAGTTCCTGGGCCGGGTGGACAACCAGGTCAAGATCCGCGGGGTGCGGGTGGAGCTGGAGGAGATCGAGTCGGTGCTCAGCCGGCATCCGGGGGTGCGGCAGGCCGTCGTCCTGGTCCGCGACGGCGGGCCCGGCGGCGCCCAGCTGGCCGCCTGGTGCACTCCGGACCCGGCGGGCCCGCACGCCGAGGGCGAGGAGTTGCTGGAGTGGCTGCGTACGGCCCTGCCCGAGTACATGGTGCCGCGGCACTGCCGGGTCGTGCCCGCCTTCCCCCTGATGACATCCGGCAAGGTGGACCGCAAGGCGCTCGCCGCATCCGCCGACGAGACGGCGGACACCGGCCCGGACGCGGCTCCGTACACCGAGCCCACCGGTGACACCGAACGGCTGGTGGCGGAGGTCTGGGCGCAGGCCCTGGGCCTGCCGAGGGTCGGCGCGCACGACAACTTCTTCGACCTGGGCGGCCACTCCCTGCTGCTGGCCCGGGTGCAGACGGCGCTGCGCGCCCGCCTCGGCTGGGACGTACCGGTCCTGGACCTCTTCACCCGCCCGACCGTCTCCGCGCTCGCCGGATATCTGGACGACCGCGACGGCCTGGCACCCCCGTCCGCCTCCAGCGCGGGCAGCCGGCAGGCGCTCGGCGTCCTGCTGCCGCTGCGGACCAGCGGCGACCTGCCGCCGCTGTTCTGCCTGCATCCGGCGTCCGGGCTGAGCTGGCCCTTCGCCGGGCTGCGCCAGCACATCGACATCAGGCGCCCGCTGTACGGCATCCAGAGCAGGGCGCTCACCGGGGAGCGGCCCGCGGCGGGATCGCTCGCGGAGATGGCGGCGGAGTACGTCGAGCACATCCGGGAGGTCCAGCCGCACGGCCCGTACCACCTGGTGGGCTGGTCGTTCGGCGGCGTCGTCGCCCACACGATGGCCACCCTGCTGCGCCGGGAGGGGGAGCAGGTCGCCCTGCTGGGGATGCTCGACTCGTATCCGCGCTACCCCTGGGAGAAGCTGGCCGACGACCATGAGCAGCAGGCCCTGCGCTCACTGCTGTACATGTCGCACTACGACCTGTCGCAGCTGGACGACGCACCGCTGGACCGGGAGCGCGTGATGGCGGTCATCGCCGAACGCGGCGGGATACTCTCCGAGCTGGCCGCGCCCTCGATCCAGGGGGTGATGGACACGTTCGTGTCGTCGGCGGTCCTCCAACAGGGCGTGGAACACGAGGTGTTCGACGGTGATCTGCTGTTCTTCACGGCCACTGTCGACCAGGTCGACACGGCGCTGACGCACCGGGACTGGAAGCCGTACGTGGCGGGCACGATCGAGAACCACAACGTCACCTGCCGCCACAAGGACATGACCCGCAACGGCCCCCTCGCGGAGATCGGCCGTCACCTCGACCGCCGGCTGCGCGACCTGCCCTGAGCCGGGCGGCGGTCGCCGGTCCCGTACCGCCGCCCCACCCCCGTACCGGCCGCCGGAACCACCGGCTGCCGGTACGGGGCGTGTCCACCGCCCGGAATCCACCGCAGGGTGAAGGCTTCGGGGATGCACGCCGTCCTGCACGCCCTGTCCATCACCGGTTCCATGACCTGGGAGATCACCTGGGCCCTGATCCTCGGTTTCACGCTCTCCGCCGTCGTCCAGGCGGTGGTACGCAAGTCCACCGTCGTCTCCCTCCTGGGCGACGACCGCCCCCGCACCCTCGCCGTGGCGGCCGGACTCGGTATGGCCTCGTCGTCCTGCTCGTACGCCGCGGTGGCGCTCGCGCGCTCACTGTTCCGCAAGGGCGCCGACTTCACCGCGGCGATGGCCTTCGAGATCGCCTCGACCAACATGGTGGTCGAACTCGGCGTGATCCTCGCCCTGTTGATGGGCTGGCAGTTCACCGCGGCCGAGTTCACCGGCGGCCCCCTCATGATCGTCGTGCTGGCGCTGCTCTTCCGGCTGCTCCTGCGGGAGGGACTGCTGGAGCAGGCGCGCGAACAAGCCGGACACGGTCTGGCCGGTTCGATGGAGGGCCATGCCGCGATGGACATGTCCGTCCAGCGGGAGGGATCCTTCACGCGGCGGCTGTTCTCCCGGGAGGGCTTCACGGCGACCTCACACGTCTTCGTGATGGAGTGGGCGGCGATCCTGCGCGACCTGGTGATCGGCCTGCTCGTCGCCGGGGCCATCGCCGCCTGGGTCCCGGACTCCTTCTGGCGCGGCTTCTTCTTCGACGGCCACCCCCTGGCGGCCCGGCTGTGGGGCCCGGTCATCGGCCCGCTGGTCGCCATGGCCTCGTTCGTCTGCTCCATCGGGAACGTGCCGCTCGCGGTCGTGCTGTGGAAGGGCGGCATCAGCTTCGGCGGCGTCCTGGCGTTCATCTTCGCCGACCTGCTGATCCTGCCGATCCTCAACATCTACCGGAAGTACTACGGGGCACGGATGACGGCCTTCCTGCTCGTGGCCTTCTACGTGGCCATGGTCGTCGCCGGTTACGTCGTCGAGTTCGCCTTCGGCGGCCTGGGACTCGTCCCCGACCGGGCCGACGCGCGCATTCCGTCGGGCGGTGTCGGCTGGAACTACACGACCTGGCTGAACATCGTCTTCCTGGCTCTGGGCGCCGCGCTCCTGGTGCGGTTCTTCCGGACGGGCGGCCGGGCCATGCTCCGCATGATGGGCGGCCCTGAGCCCCGGGGCGGGCACGGCTGAGCCACGGTGTGTGTGCCGCAAGGGCACAAACCCTGCCCTCACAGCACACCCCAAGCCCCTTCCCAGTAGGCCGGAACGGAGGAGAATGGCCCCAGCCACCGCCCTTGTGGAAGGAACCACCGTGCACCGCCGTGACGCACACCCCTCGCACGCCACCGGCCAAGCCCATGACCGCTCGGCGGTCGTCCGCCCGTCGGCACGGACCGGCGGACCCGCGGCCCCCCTGCTGAACCTGCAGCGCACCGCGGGGAACGCAGCGGTGGCTCGCGCGGTGACAGCTGCCAGAACGGACGGGCGGCAGCCCGCCAGGCCCGCGCAGGCGGTGCAGAGGGCGGAGATGCGGAACACGCCCAAGGGCGAGTCGACGGGCTTCGGCGGCTCGCTCGACGAGGACGACGTCCGGCTGCTCACCGAGGCCGCCCAAGAGGTCCAGAAGGTCATGGAGGAGGCGCGGGCCAAGGACCCGGAGAAGGAGGTACTGCTCTTCATCGGTGTCGGAACGGGCAACCCGGCGGCCGCCTGGGGCAACCCCACCCACGGCGGTGTCGGCGGTATCACCAACGAGAACCAGCACTCCCCCGGCTTCCTCTCGGCGGCCGGAGAGGCGGGCTACACGGTCATCTCGGTCAACTTCAACGTCGGCTCGGGCAAGGAGCTCTCCCAGACCGGCGGCTCAGGACCCGTGGTGAAGCTGACGGTGCCCGCCCGGTTCCCGCTCGACGCGGACGGCCAGGAGAAGGCGAAGGGCGCCATGGCGGGCCTCCACGCGGCGGCCGCCCAGGCCAACCGCTTCGCCATCATGAACGCCGTCACACAGGCCGACTACCAGCCGCTGCTCGACCTGGCGGCCGCCAAGTCGAAGGGCCAGTCCGCCTACCTCAAGTCGTATATGCAAACCGGCGAGACCAGCGCCTTCTCCCCGATGAGCAAGAAGAAGGGGCAGCACATCGAAGGCAGCAAGTTCGCCTCGATGAGCGACGTCTTCCTCGCGGACGCGGAGTAGCCCCTCACGCGTACGGGGAACGAGCCCCCGCCCCCTCAGTGCCCCGGACCCGCCGATGGACCGCTCCGCCCCGGCCCGGTGGCAGCGCCCAGGGCCCGCTCGATCTCGGCGGCCGGAAAGGGCGTCCGCTTGCTCCCGGTGAGAAGGCGGCGGTGGAATTCGTCCATGACCAGGGCGGTCCTGGCATGCCGGTCGATGATCGCGGCGATCTCGGCCGGTACGTCGTCGGGCCGGTGGCCGGTGATCCACTCCCGCAGGAACACCTCGTGTTCCCTGCCGCCGCGCAGGCCGTCCGGCAGATGGTGGCGGAGCAGATGGCCTGCCGTGTGGCCGCGGTCGTAGAGGAGATGGCTGGAGAGGAACTCCGCCTCGGCGGGGCGGAGTTCGAAGCCGGAACTCAGGGCGAGCCCGAAATCCGCGAAGTAGAGCCGCCGGCCGTCGGTCAGGACATTGGCGAAGTGGGCGTCGAAGTGGACGAGTCCACGCGAGCGCATGAAGTCGCTCCCGCGCGCCAGTTCCTCATCGATCCAGGGGTACGGCGTCCCCGCCCCCGCCCCCGCCCCCGGACCGGCGGCCCGGTAGCCGTGCAGCCAGTCGGCGAGTGTGTGCGGGACATGTTCCAGGAAAAGCACCAGGCTGAACGAGGACCGGCCGATGGCCTCCAGCCGCGCACGTACGGCCGGTGACCCCTCCCAGTGCGCGACCGCCCCGTCGATGCCACCGAACTCGTCGGTGAAACCCCGGGGAGGAGAGTCGGGCAGCACACGCCAGTGGTACATCAGCGGAAAGCCCTCGTACTCCCTCCCGAGGACCCAGTTGGTGGTCATGACGTGTACGGCCAGCTCCCGCCAGGCTCCGAACCCGGCCGAGCCGACCCCGTACTGGTAGAACACCGGCAGCCCGAACAGGTTCGCCGTCGACCGCGTGTGCTCCGGCCGCAACTCGATGTCCGTGAGCGGGACCCGCTTGACGAAGACCCGCGTACCGTCGATGTCCGCCTCCGCCGCCCGGCCACCGATCCCTGTCCCGAGCGGACCGGCGGCAGCCACCAGCTCCCCGAGCCGGCGGTCGCTCAGCAGGGACAGGCGGGTCGCCACGGCGGTGCACGTGGCAAGCCGTGCGGCGTACCCGGAGCCGGGACACCGCACTGACGACTCCTCGGTGCCCTCGGCCGGGGCTTCGTTGATCTCGGGCACATGAGCGAGCCTAAGGCGTTTCCCGGCGGGTCCCCGGGGCGCACGGCTCGGCCTTCCCACGAGGACTGACGCAGCCGCACCCGGATCACCGTGCCGCGGCACGGGCCACTCCTCCAGCGGTGGCCACTCCTCCAACGTTCACTCCTTCAACGGTCACTCCTCCAGCGCCCGCGCCATCCCGTCGAGGTCCTGGAGGAGGACGGTCAGACGGTCCCCGGGAACGGCCCGGATCATGCGGGCCTCGATGGCGTACACCGAGGTCTGAGCGGCTGTCAGTAGCCGGCGCCCCTCATCGGTGAGCCTGACCGGGCGGGCGCGGCCGGTCTCCACGGTGTCGGGGCGGGCGGTCAGACCCGCGTCCAGCAGACCGCGCAGAACGACGTTCATCGACTGGCGGGTGACGAACGTGGCGCGGGCCAGTTCGGCGTTGGACAGATCCGGGCGGGCGGCGAGGACCTCCAGGCAGGAGTACTGCGGCACGGTCAGGCCGTGGGCGCGCAGCGCCCGGTCCATGGCGCCGCGCAGACCCGCGTGGGCGCGCTTGAGGCGGTACCCGACATGCTCGGTGACGTTCTCGGCGGGGTGCGGATCGACCGGTTCACGGCCCTGGATGTCCATGCTTTGACAACCTCTCGACGGGTTCGCTAGCTTCCACTATGTCAAAGTACTGACATCGACTGGGTGCCGGGTGCGAGCGCACGCCTGCCCGAGCGCCCGGCCACAAGCCGAACCACCAACCCCCACTGGCCGAACCACCGACTGAACCACGGGCCGGACCACCGGCCGAACAGGAGAACATCGCATGTCCCTCAGCATCGACGGCCCCGACTTCGTGGCCCTGCAGGTCCGCGACGTGGCAGCAGCCGCGGCCTTCTTCGAGGAGCAGCTCGGACTGCGCCGCACCCCCGCCGCCCCGCCCGGCGCGGTCGTCTTCGACACCAAGCCCTGCCCGTTCGCGGTCCGCGAGCCGCTGCCCGGCACCGACCTGGAAGCGGGCCGCCCGGGGCTCGGCGTCGCCCTGTGGTTCTCCACGTCCGACGCCCCGGCACTGCACGAGAAGCTGACAGCGGCGGGCGTCAAGATCCTCACACCGGTCTCCGACAGCCCGTTCGGCCCGGTGTTCTCCTTCGTCGGCCCCGAGGGCTACGTCCTTACCGTTCACGGGAGTTGAGCGCGTCCGCCGTCTCCCCCCACCCCCACTGAACCGCTCCCGCTCACGGCTTCCTTCCGGTTCCTGGAGCAGACGGCGGCCGTCCCCGTGCACGCCGGAATCAGCGTACGGGGACGGCCCGGCTCAGCCGCCTCGGGACAGCTCGGCCCCGGGTTCTCTCAGGGAGTGTGCAGCGCCGATGCGAGGGCGTGGACGGCGAGCGTGCGGGCGACATTGGCGGCGCGGGTGTCGCGCAGGCTATCCAGGAGGAGGAAGTCGTGGACCATCCCGGCCACGCGCAGCGAGGTGACGTCCACGCCGGCTTCCCGCAGCCGGTTGGCGTACTGCTCGCCCTCGTCCCGCAGCACGTCGGCCTCATCCGTGATGACCAGCGTGGGAGGCAGTCCCCGCAGCTGTTCCAAGGGGGCCCTGAGCGGGGAGGCGTACATCTCGGCGCGCTGGGCGGGTTCGGTGATGTAGGCGTCCCAGAACCACTTCATGCCGTCGCGGGTGAGGTAGTACCCCTCGGCGAACTGCAGGTAGGAGGGGGTGTTGAAGTCGGCGTTGGTGACCGGGTAGAGCAGGACCTGGGCCTTGAGGTCGATCCCGCCGCGCTCCTTGTTCATCAGCGCGAACACTGCGGACATGCAGCCGCCCACCGATTCGCCCGTGACGGCTACACGTGAGGCGTCCAGGCCGTGCTCCGCGCCGTGCGCCAGGACCCACTGGCCCACGGCGTAGTTCTGTTCCACCTGGGTGGGGTACCTGGCCTCCGGGGCCCGGTCGTAGACGGGAAAGACGCCCGCGGCGCCCGCACCGACGACGAGTTCACGGAAGAGGCGGTCGTGGGTCCTGTCGTCACCGAAGACCCAGCCGGCGCCATGGATGAAGAAGACCACCGGCAGTGGCCCGCTCGCCCCCTTGGGCCGGATGACGCGGGTACGGACGGTGCCCCACTGCCCGGCATCCACGTCGACCCACTCCTCGTCGACATCCGGGCGGCCCACACTGGTGTCGCTCTGGAGGTCGAGGAGGATCTGGCGTCCCTGCTCCGGGGGGACCTCGTAGATCCGCGGATGCGGGTCGGTCGCCTCGGCCAGTTCCCGTGCGGCGGGTTCGAGGTAGGGGGTGATGGGCGGCGGCATCTCGGTCATGACTGCTCCCTGTCCCGGGTACGTACCCTGTCGCGCTCCACATACCATGCGGCGCCTGCCGGACAGGGTGGCGCATTCCGCCCCATCCAGCACATATCGCCCCATCCATCGTCGCCTTTCGCCCGCGATGCGCAAACTGTCGCGGACTCGCGCCGGTACGCTCCCGGGCCGAAGTGGGGACCGGCCCGGCGCTCCGGAGAGGCGGGTGCCGCTGTGCCCGGCCGAGCACAGCGGTCACACATCCCGGCCGGGCCGAGCAGTCACGCGGTCCGGCCCGCGCTCGCACCCGTGCGCTGCCGCGATGCGGCCAGCCAGGCGCGGTATCGGCGCAGGGCCAGTCGCTGGCGGCCCTGCTCACCGAGCAGGGCGCACGCCGGGTGGGTACCGGGCCTGGGGGGCCGGTTGTGAGCGATGCGCCGCATCTGGTGGCGGACCTGAGCCATGACGGCGGCCGAGGCGAGGGCCTTGTCGGACCAGGACACCGGCCGAAGTTGCCGGTCGGCCTCGCGGCCGTTCCGCCAGCGGTCGGGCAGGTCCGGGGCGACGGAAAGGGCGGTGCCCATGCCGACGAGCGCCACCCCGCTGTCGAGGACCTTCTCCGCGCTCTCCCGGCGGGTGATGCCGCCGGTGAGCATCAGGGGCAGCGGGCTCACCTCGACCAGGTCCTTCGCCAGATCGAGGAAGTAGGCTTCGCGGACCCGCGTACGCGCATCGGCGGGGCGGCCGGTCATCGCCGGGCTCTCATAGCTGCCGCCGGACAGCTCGACCAGATCGACGCCGAGCGGCGCAAGCATCTCGATCACTTGGCGCGCATCGTCGGTGTCGAATCCGCCGCGCTGGAAGTCGGCGGAGTTGAGCTTCACGCCGACCCCGAAGGACGGCCGGACGGCGGCGCGCACGCCCCGGACGATGTCCAGCAGCAGCCGGGCCCGGTTCTCCAGCGACCCGCCCCATGCGTCGGTCCGCTTGTTGACCAGCGGAGAGAGGAACTGCGACAGCAGATAGCCATGCGCGGCATGGATCTCCACGCCGTCGAAGCCCGCCTCCTCGGCGCGGCGGGCCGTCACCGCGAACCGGGTCACCGTGGCATCGATCTGCTCAGGAGTCATGGCGACGGGACGACCGAAGCGGCCGCTGTGCCGGCCCAGATCGACCCCGACCGCGGAAGAACCCCACACCACGCCGGGCATTCCGGCCTGCACCTGGCGGCCAGGGTGGTTGATCTGCATCCACATCGCCCCACCGCCCGACTTGCCCGCCTCGGCCCACTCGGCGAACGGCCGCAACGGCGCGGCCTCGTCGAGCACGACACCCGCGGGACCGGTCAGCGCCTCGGCGTGCACCATGACGTTGCCGGTAATCAGCAGCCCGGTACCGCCCGCGGCCCAGCGCCGGTACAGCGCGAGAAGGTGCCGGCCGGGCAATTGGCCCTCATCGGCCAGGTTCTCCTCCATGGCCGCTTTCACGATCCGGTTGCCCAGCACCTGTCCGGAGCGCAGGGACAACGGCGAGAACAGCTCGCTGGTCATCCGATTCCCTCTCTACTCTGCTCAGCCGATGGGAAGCTCGACCGACAGGAATGAAACGATCGCCTAGAATGTGGTCAGTGCTCACATTAACCAGAGAATGTAAGCACCGCACACACGAGAGGGAGTGACCTGTGCCACAGGCGACCGCTTACCACCACGGCGACCTGCGCGCCGCCTGTCTGCGCGCCGCGCGCGAGCTGCTGGAGGAGGACGGCAGCTCCGCACTGTCGATGCGGGCCGTCGCGCGGCGCGCAGGCGTGTCACCGACCGCCCCCTACCGGCACTTCCCGGAACGCGAAGCGCTCGTCTCCGCGGTCGCGGCCGAGGGCTACCGCGAACTCACCGAGCACCTGGCCGCCGCCCACTCCGCACCCACGACCCCCGAGGAACTCGCGGCGGTCGCAGTCGCGTACGTCCGCTTCGCAGTCGACCATCCGGCGCTGTTCCGTGCGATGTTCGCCGAGCCCTGCGACCCCGGCAACGAGGAGCGGGCCGCCGCGACCGCGACCCTCTCGGAATACGTCCGCGCCATCGTCCGCCGCACCTTCCCCGGCGTCGACCCGGAGGCGCTGTGGACCTCGGTGTGGGCACTCGTCCACGGCCTGGCCTTCCTGCACCTCGACGGCAAGTTCGACACCGCCACCCCCGACACGGTCGCCGAGCAGGTCCGCACCACGGTCCTTGCGCTGTTCACCGCCGCCCCGGCGCTCGCGCGGACAACCTCGCCGGCGAAGTCATCGTCGACCGGGCGGCCGGCCCACTGAACCGGACCGGCGTCACACGGCGGACAAGCCGGTACGCCGCACCGGAAGCACCGGAAGCGGAAGGCGCTTCGCCATATCCGCAGCCCGGAAGGGTCCGGAAGGCGCTTCGCCGTACCGGCGGCTGAAAGCCTCTGCCCGCGTCAGCGCCACCGGACAAGGAGAGGGCGGACGACAGGCGGACGGAGAAGGAAGTCCATGTACTGCCGACTGACAGCCCGAAGCACGCCCCCCACGACGGACTCCGCCCCACCGGGATTTCCGGCGGAGCGAAGCCCGTCACCTTGGGAGCACGCGGCAACAGCCGTTCAGGCGGCGGGCCGGAGCCGTGCGACGAGATCGCGGCCACCGGCCTTGAAAGCGGGCGGGAACACCAACTTCAGCCCCTCGGGCTCGCCTTGGACGGTGAGGACGGTCTTCAGTCCCAGCCCCAGCAGGGCCCCGCTCAACGGCGCTGCCGCAATGAGCTCGCGCTCCAGCGACATCAGCGGCTTCCCCGGCTTACCGCTCGTGGTGGCGCCGTCGAGGAATATCAGGCGCCGGTCCGTCAGAGCCAGATACATGGGCCGCGGCTGGACGGTGGCGATGACAGTGCCCGCACTGAGCACCCCGACCACCGCGCTGGTGAGCACCTGACGCTTCACCGACACGGTCCCGGTCTTCGCCAGCCCCGTGAATTCGATCTGCTCCCCCGCCCCGAGCAATGGCGTCGCGGCGTCCACGACCTGGCGCTTCCGACGGCCGTTCATGACGCCGTGACCGCGACCGGCGCGTCCCAGGCGTCGCGGTCGATGGTGAGCGTGCCCCCGGTGTGCGTCACCTTCTTGTTGACGGCGAACTGGTGGCCGCGGCGGTGCCCGGTGTAGAGCTTCGAGGCGTACGGGAAGCCCTTGGTGGTCGAGTAGACGTCGTCGTAACGGGCGTACCAGAGGATCTCCGGCAGGTCCGTACGGGACTTCGCGTTGGCGACGACCGCGGCGCTGGAGTTGCTGAAGCCGTAGAAGCCGGACCAGTAGCCCTTGGCCTTGACGGTCTTGTCGAAGGACCGGATGTAGGCGAGGACGGTGTTCACGCAGGACGTGTTCTTCGGGTCGAAGTACTCCATGTCGAGGTAGACCGGGCTGCCGGCCTTCATCCCGAGCCCCGCCTCCTTCGCCACCGCGTCGGACGCGTCGGACGCCCCCAGCGATGTGGCGTTCGACGCGGTCATCTTCTCGGGGTTCCTACTGGTCTGGCAGGGCGGCTGCGCACCGACGTACAGCGGGATCAGCTTCCAGCCGGTGGCGCTCACGGACTTGACCCAGGAGGCGGTGAGGTTCGGCTGGGCGCAGCCCCGGTTCTTCCCGCCGACGTACACGGCGGCGCCGCGGTAGACCGACGTGGCGTACCAGCCCCTCATGGCGGTCAGCGACGGAGCGGTGCAGGTGTCGAAGGCATGCCCGGTGAAGATCTTCGGCGCGGGCCGGGAGACCGTACTCGCGGTGGCGGCCTCAGCGGCGAACGCACCACCGGCCAGGACGGCCACACCCGCCAGAGATATCCCGGCATAACGTCTCTTTTTGGACAGGCGGTGACTGGACACGAAGGCTGACCTCAATGATTTCGAAGAGAAGGAAGGGGGCCGAGCCGCGCGGATCGACAGCGGGCTCAGCGGCAGATCACGATCTCACGCCGGACACCCGAAAGTTGTTCCGATGAGCGCATCGCGCGAAGAGATTGAGGAAGTTTGGTGAATCCGTTACCGAACAGCCGTTCGCCCGACGGCGATTGCGAGCGAAGTCGCCAAACCCGTCAGGGCCATCGCACCCGACGTGAACGTTCCGGCCACATCGTCGTACTCAACTGGCCATGGGGGCGCGACGGTCGGTCTATGCGGCTTCTGCCGCGCCGAGGCGCTGGAGCAGGTCGAGCAGGGTCGCGCGGTCCGCTGCGGGCAGGGGGGCGAAGCAGGCGGCGAGGACCTCGTCGGCGATCTTGTGGCCGGCCGTCAGGACCTGCTCGCCGACAGGGGTGAGGTGGTGCTCGATACGCCGGCCATGTCCCGGCCGGCGCTCGACCGTGCCCTGGGCGGTCAGCCGGCGGACCAGCGTCCCGAAGGCCTGCTCGGTCTGGAACGTCGCCACGGCCAGCTCCCGGGCCGATGCCCCGGGTGTGCGGCTGATCGCGCGCAGGGCATCCCACTGGGCCAGCGTGGTGCCGACGGCCGAGAGCGCACTGTCGAGCGCCCGGTGCTGCCGGTACTGGGCCTGCTTGACCGCTCTGCCAAGGTCTTGCAGCTCACCGTTCACAGACCGAAGCCTACGTCATGACCAAGCTAGCTTATATAAAGATGTTTAGTTACTCTGCAGCCATGCCCACGGATTCCACCACAGCCCTCTGCTCCGACCTGCACCTCACCCTGTCCGAGGCCGGAGCCGGCAGGCCGGTCCTCCTCCTGCACGGCGGCGGGGGACCGGCCACGGTCACCGGCCTCGCCCGGCACATCTCCCGTACCGCACACGCCATCACGCCCGTACATCCCGGCTGGGACGGCACTCACCGTCCCGAATGGCTTACCGGCATTGACGACCTCGCCCTCACCTACCTCCACCTCCTGCACGACCGCGGACTGCACGATGTCCTCGTCATCGGCTCCTCGCTCGGCGGCTGGATCGCCGCCGAGATGGCCGTACGCGACACCGCGGGAATCATCACCGGCCTCATCCTGATCGACGCCGTCGGCGTGAACGTCGAATCCGAACCGATCACCGACTTCTTCGCCCTCGACGCGCGCGGCGTGGCCGAACACTCCTGGCACGACCCGGACCGCTACTACGTCGACCCCGCCGGCACCCCATCCGACGAACTCGCCCGCCGCCAGGCCAACCTGGCCACCATGCGCACCCTCGCGGGCGGCCCCTCCATGCACGACCGCAAACTCCTGCGCCGGCTCGGTCGTGTGCAGGCGCCGGCCCTCCTGATCTGGGGAGAGAGCGACCGCGTCGTCACCCCCGCGTACGGTGCGGCATACGCCGGGGCCTTCGCCAACGGCACGCTCCGGGTCGTCCCCGAGGCGGGCCACCTTCCGCACATCGAACAGCCGGAAGCCACCACCGCCTTGATCGACGCCCACCTGCACGAGACGACCACCCGCGCTATCCATACGGAGTGACCGTTGGCGGCCGGTTGCCTTCCCAGCAGCCGGCCGTCCGTGGGAAACCACAACTGGCCACCGTCAGGGGCGCCGGGGGCTGCCGCGTCCTCATCGACGTCGAACCATGCGGTGGCGACGTCTCCGCGGAGCGCGTTCGTGATCAGTCGCGTCACCGCGCTGCCCGGCCCTCGTCCGGGCGCCCCCGGCCGGCCCTGGACAGCGGAGTAAGCCGGCCGCCCCACAGGTCGCAACCACCTTCGAGGAGTCCGAGGCCCGAACCGGGTGCGTGACCCCCGCCGTTACGATGGGGGCCGTTTGCCCGCAGGGAGTTGAAGATGCCGAGCCGCCGCCCGGAGGAGACCGCCTCCAACACGCCGTGGAACCAGACGTTCAACCACTCGATGTGGCGCGCGAACAACGCCGTGTCCCGTGCCCTGAACGAGCGGCTGCGCCCCCTCGACGTCACGATGACGCAACTCGGGATCGTGCTCACGCTCGACCAGAACGGGCCGCTGTCCGGGGCGGATCTGGCCCGGGGACAGAACATCACACCGCAGAGCGTGACCACCGCGCTCGCGCATCTGGAGCGGATCGGGTGGATCGAGCGGCGCCCGCACGCCGTACACAAACGGGTTCTGCTGGTCGAGCCGACCGAGGCAGGACTGCGCGGCATGGCCCAGGGGCGGCAGCTCGTCGAAACAGTCGTGGAACAGCTCTCCGACGTGGTCGGCGGGCCCGAGGAGCTGGCCCGTCTGACACTCGGCATGCGTCGTATCGCCATCGCCTTCGACGGGCCCGACTCCCCCGTGGCCCGTATGTGGCCCGATCCGCCCGGAACCGGCTGAGAGCACCACCGGCTGAGAGCACCGGACCACCTTCACCCACCCCGGTCTCAGCCATTTGGGACTTTGTCAGGCGCCTGATAACTTGGTCATCGCGTTCGATCAGGAGGGCCGTCTCACCATGTCCGCGATATCCACCCCCCATCACCGCGCCGTCGCCCGTCCGGCTCTGACCACGGTGCTGGCATGTCTCGGGATGTTCGCCGCGTATGTACCCATCGGCAGCGTCTCGGTGTCCCTGTCGCGCATCCAGCAGGGGCTCGGCGCCTCCACGTCCGACCTGCAATGGGTCTCCGACGCGTTCATCCTGCCGATGGCGGCGCTGATCCTCACCTTCGGCCTGATCGGTGACCTCTACGGCCGCAAGAAGGCCTACCTCGCGGGCATGCTCCTGTTCGCCGCCGGTTCCGTGACCTCCCTGACCGCCCACAGTGTCGAGCAGGTCTGGGTCGGCCAGGCCGTCGCCGGCGCGGGTGCCGCGGCTCTCGCCTCCTCCACGCTCGCCCTGATCAGCCACGCCTACCCCGACTTCCGGGCCAGGGCCAAGGCCATCGCCGCCTGGGCCGCGTCCCTGAGTATCGGCATGGCTCTCGGCCCGGTGATCAGCGGCGTCATCCTGGAGCACGCCACCTGGCGCTGGATCTTCCTGCCCGCCGCCGTCATCACCGCCGTCACCGGCCTGGTCGCCGTGCGGTTGCTTGAGGACTCGCGCTCCGCGCACGGCCGCGCCATCGACATCCCCGGGCAGATCGCCGCGGTCGTCTTCATCATCGGCCTGATCTACGGCGTGATCGAGGGCGGCGGCGCCGACGGCTGGGGCCGGACCAACGTCGTCGTGGCGTTCGTCGCCGCCGCACTCGGCCTGGTCGCCTTCATCGTCGCCGAGCTGCGGTCCGCCTCGCCGATGCTCTCCCTGAAGCTGTTCGCGGTACGCCCCTTCACCGGCGCCGGCATCGTCAACGCGGTCGTGATGTTCGGGATGATCGGGTCCGTCTTCGTCCTCAGTCTCTTCTTCGGCAGCGTCCAGCAGCTCTCCGTCCTCGATATCGCCTGGCGGATGCTGGTCTTCAACGGCGTCTCCGTCGTCGCCGGCCCACTCGTCGGCCGCCTGATGGGCAAGATCGCCCCGGGCATCCTCCTCTGCGCCGGCCTGCTCGGCGTCGGCGGCGCCATGCTGTGGCTGACCGGCCTGGAGCCCGGCTCGGGATTCGGCGCGATGGCCGGGCCGCTCGCCCTGTTCGGCCTCGGCATGGGCTTTGTGATGACGCCGATCAGCGCGGTCGCCGTCGGCAGCGTCCCGCACCACCTGGCGGGCATGGCGGGCGCGGGCAACAACACCCTGCGCCAGCTCGGCGGCGCCCTCGGCCCCGCGGTTCTCGGCGCCGTGCTCACCAGCCGGCTCACGTCGGCCCTGCCCGGGCACCTCGCGGACTCCGGTTTGCCCGTCGCCGACCAGCAGCGGGTGGGCACGGCGCTCGCTCAGGGCGGCGTGGGTGCCGCGGGCCACCTCGGGCTCTCCCCTGAGGCGACCCGCCCCGCGCTCGGTGCGATCGGGGCGAGTTTCACCGATGCCGTCCATGTCTGCATGACCGTGGGCGCGGCCGGAATCCTGGTGGCCCTGATCTTCACGGCCCTGCTGATCGGCTTCCGCCGCCCGCAGCCGGCCCACCCGGCCCCGGCCCCCACCGGGGAAGAGCTGCCGGCCCCCGCCCGGGACGAGCGACCGGCCCCCGTACCGGCGAAGGAGCAGGGCACGCGGTCGGAGCAGGCCCAGGGAGCCCCCGCCCAGACCGGTCCCGCCCTCTGCGGCCGTGTGCACAGCTCCACCGGCACCTCCCGCCCCACGGTCACCCTGATCTCCATGACGGGCCGTCAACTGGCCCGGACAGTCGTACGTTCCGACGGCGGGTACGAGCTCGCCGCACCCGGCGCCGGTACCTACGTACTGATCGCGGCGGCCGAGGGGCACCAGCCGCAGGCGGCCACCGCCGTCGTCGGCGACGAGCCTCTCGCGTACGACATCGTGCTTTCCGGCGCGCGGGACCTGCGCGGGGTGGTCAGCGGCGCGGACGGGCTGCCGATCGCCGCCACGGTGCTTGTGACCGATGTGCTCGGCGAAGTGCTCGGAGCCGAACAGACCGGCCCCGGCGGGGAGTTCACCTTCACCGGGCTGCCCGCCGGTGAGTTCACCGTCGCCGCCAACGCGGCGGGACACCGGCCCACCGCCGTGCCCGTCGTGGTCGGCGACGGCGCCCCCGGCCGGGTGGAGATCACCCTCACCGCGGGCGTCCGGCTCCGCGGGGCGGTGCGTTCCGGAGCCGGCCGGCGGCCACTGCCGGACGCCCGCGTCACGCTCGTCGACGCGACGGGCACGGTCGCCGCGACGGCCACGACCGACGCGTACGGCGCGTACGCCTTCGCCGACCTGGAGGCGGGCGAGTACTCCGTCATCGCCAGCGGCTACCCGCCCGTCGCCACCCCGCTGCGCGTCACGGGCTCCGGCACCGACGCCCTCGACATCGACCTGGCCCACCCGGGGACCTGAGCCGGTTCTCCGCCTCCGGTCGGCGCTCGGTGCGACGAGCCGCACCGTCCGACGGAGGGTTCCGCTGACGGGGCAACACCGGGCCGCACGGGGCGGCACCGGGCAACACGGGGTGGCATGGGGGCGGCACCGGGCACGGGGCGGCACCGGGCGGCACGGTGAAGCAAGGTTCGGCGCGGCACGGCGCGGCACGGCGAGGCGAGGCACGGTGAGGCGCGGCACGGCGAGGCGCGGCACGGCACGGCACGGCACGGCACGGCACGGCACGGCGAGGCACGGTGAGGCGCCCGCCCGGACCCCCCAGTGCTCTTCACCGTTCTTCCCCAAGGCCCCGGGAACCTCGCCGCCCCCGGATCTTCCCGGAGAGGCCCCCGTTCTCATCCGAGTCCGCGTGGCGAGACGGCCATTGACCGTACGGCCGGTTCGTCGCTACGTTCTGCGCCATGTTGCGTACAGCACTGCTCACCACGCGCGGTCATATCGACCTGCTGCGGGTGGCCTCGGCCGCGTGTCGTCGCGGCTGCTGACGCCCTTCCCACCTCTGCGCGAAACGCTGTAGCCCCTACGGCCCAGCGGACACCGCGCCCCCTCTCCATGCCCGGTGCGGACACGCCGCCCGCCGTGGCCTCCATGGCGTCTGCCTGATTCCCGTACCGGCCCGGCCCTGCGCCGAGGGCCGGGCGATGAGCTGCGCCTCCCCGTCCGAGGAGACCTCCATGACCGTCGACCACGCGCCGCCCGACACAGCGCCCACATCACCATCCGTCCCGTCCTTCGAGCTGGAGACCGTCACTCCCGTCAGCAGCCGCATCGGCGGACTGCGTTCCGTCCCCCGATGGGCGCGCCGCACCATCGGCCCCCTGCTGCTCCTCGTCCTGTGGCAGGTGCTCAGCGCCACAGGTGTCCTGCATCCCGACATCCTGGCCTCGCCCGGGACCATCGCCCGCGCGGGGCGGGATCTGGTCGACGACGGCACTCTGCCCTCCGCGATGGGCATCTCGCTGCAGCGCGTCGCACTGGGGCTGTTGCTCGGCGGGGTGGCGGGCACCGGGCTCGCGCTGATCTCCGGGCTCTCCCGGCTCGGTGAGGACCTGGTCGACGCGAGCGTGCAGATGCTGCGCACCGTTCCGTGGGTCGGGCTGATCCCCCTTTTCATCATCTGGCTGGGGATCGGCGAGGCGCCCAAGGTGGCGCTCATCGCCCTCGGTGTCGCGTTCCACCTCTATCTCAATGTGTACGCCGGGATCCGCGGCGTCGACGAACAGCTCATCGAGGCCGGTGAGTCGCTGGGGCTCGGCCGGTGGGGGCTGATCCGCCATGTGATCCTGCCGGGCGCGCTGCCCGGGGCGATGACCGGACTGCGCTACTCCCTGGCCACCGCCTGGCTGGCCCTGGTCTTCGGGGAGTCCATCAACGCGGACGCAGGCATCGGCTTCCTGATGAACCAGGCGCGCGAGTTCTTCCGTACCGATGTGATCGTCGTCTGCCTCGTCGTCTACGCCTTCCTCGGCCTCGCGGCCGACGCCATCGTCCGCACTCTGGAAAGGCTGCTGCTGCAATGGCGACCGACGTTCAAGGGCCAGTGACCACCGCAGCGGTACGGGTCGAGGGGCTGACCCGTACCTTCGACGGCCGACCGGTCATCGACCGGCTCGATCTCACCCTGCGCCCGGGAGAGTTCACCGCACTGCTCGGGCGCAGCGGATGCGGCAAGTCGACCCTGCTGCGCATCCTGGCCGGGCTCGACCGTGAGATCGAGGGGACCGCCCTGGTCCCGAAGAAACGGGCGGTGGCCTTCCAGGCCCCGCGGCTGATGCCATGGAAACGCGTCTGGCGCAACGTGCTGCTCGGCCTGGACGGGCGCCCCGAACGGGCCGTCGCGGAGCGCGCGTTGGAAGAGGTGGGCCTCGCGCACCGCTCGGGCGCCTGGCCGAAGACGCTCTCCGGCGGCGAGGCCCAGCGCGCCTCGCTCGCCCGAGCCCTGGTGCGTGAGCCCGATCTCCTGCTCCTCGACGAACCGTTCGGCGCTCTCGACGCACTGACCCGGATCAAGGCCCAGCAGCTGGTGGCGGAGTTGTGGCAACGGCGTGGCTGCGCCGTACTGCTGGTCACCCACGACGTGGACGAGGCGCTGCTCCTCGCGGACCGGGCGCTGGTCATGCGTGACGGAGTCATCGCCTACGAGACATCCGTCGCCCTGGACCGTCCTCGCTCCGCCGCAGGCCCCCGGTTCGCCGGGCTGCGTTCCCGCCTGCTCACGGAGCTGGGCGTCGACGAGCCCGCCCCCGCCGTCTGAACCGCCCGGGCCCCTCGTACCGCCGGGCCCGGCCCCATCCGGAAGAGAGACATACGTCCATGCGACGCCATTACCTGTCCGCGCTCCTGCTCCCGCTGTCCCTGTCACTGGCCGCGTGTGGCGGCGCGTCCTCCGCGAACGCCGGGGGCGCACCGGGCGACGGTACCGACGGATCGGGCAGCCTCACCCTCAATGTCGGGGACCAGAAGGGCGGCAGTGAGGCCGTGCTGCGGGCCGCCGGAGAGCTCGACCACCTCACGTACAAGATCAAGTGGTCCACCTTCACTTCCGGTCCCCCGCTGCTGGAAGCCGTCAACGCCAAGGCCGTCGACATCGGTGCCGTCGGCAACACCCCACCGGTCTTCGCCGCGGGTTCGCACTCGAAGATCACCGTCGTGGCCGCCGCCCACGGATCGTCGGAGGGTGAGGCGATCGTCGTGCCCGGGAACTCTCCGCTGAAGTCCGTCGCCGCGCTCAAGGGCAAGTCGGTCGCCGTGGCGCAGGGCAGCTCGGCCCACTTCCAACTGCTCGCCTCCCTCAAGCGGGCAGGGCTGAAGTTCAGTGATGTGAAGGCGAAGTATCTGCAGCCGGCCGACGCGCTGGCGGCGTTCAGCCGCGGCAAGGTCGACGCCTGGGCTGTCTGGGACCCCTACACCTCGCAGGTGCTCAAGAGCGCGCACGCGCGCATCCTCACCACCGGCCAGGGCGTCGTCAACGGCCTCTCCTTCCAAGTGGCCTCGCCGGCGGCGCTCAAGGACAAGCAGAAGGCCGCGGCGGTCTCCGACTACCTCAAGCGCCTCAACCGCGCACAGTCCTGGGTCTTCAAACACCCCGGCGCGTGGGCGAAGGTCTGGGCGAAGGAGACCGGCCTGCCGTACGACGTGGCGCTCGCCGCGGTGAAGCGCAGCAGCGGAACGCGGGTGCCCGTCGCCGTGGACGACGCGGCGATCGCGTCCGAGCAGAAGATCGCGGACAGTTTCGCCGGCCTGAAGCTGATCCCCCGCCGCTTCTCCTTCAAGGACTACACCGACAAGCGCTTCAACGGCACCCTGCCCTCCTCCACCACAGCGCCCCTCTCCTACCCGGAGGCTTCCTCCCGATGAGCATCCACCTGAACTGGTTCCTCCCCACCGGCGGCGACGGCCGCACCCTGGTCGACCGGCACGCCTACACCGACGGCGGCATCACACGTGACCGCATCACCCCGGCCGGCGGTGTGCGCGCACCCGACATCGAGTATCTGGCGCAGATCGCCAAGGCCGCCGAGCAACTGGGTTTCGAGGCCGTGCTCACCCCGACGGGCACCTGGTGCGAGGACGCCTGGCTGACGACCGTGGCACTCGCGCAGCACACCGAGCGGCTCAAGTTCCTGGTGGCTTTCCGCCCCGGCGTCATCTCCCCGGTACTGGCTGCCCAGATGGCGGCGACGTACCAGCGGATCACCCGGGGGCGACTGCTGCTCAACGTGGTGACAGGGGGCGACTCCACCGAGCAGAGGCGCTTCGGCGACCATCTGGACCACGACCGCCGCTACGAGCGGACCGCTGAATTCCTCTCGGTCGTACGCGGCACCTGGAGCGGGAAGCCGTACGACTTCGACGGCCGGCACTACCAGGTCGAGGGCGGCCTGACCGCGTTGCCGCCGGATCCGCTGCCGGAGATCTTCTTCGGCGGCTCGTCGGACGCCGCCGGCCCGGTCGCGGCCGAGCACGCGGACGTGTATCTCACCTGGGGCGAACCTCCGGCCCAGGTGAAGCAGAAGATCGACTGGATCCGCGCGCTGGCCGAGGAACGCGGCCGCACCGTCCGATTCGGCATCCGGCTGCACACCATCTCCCGGGACTCCGCACGCGAGGCATGGGCCACAGCCGACCGGCTGCTCGACGACCTCGGCCCCGAGACGGTCGCCGCTGCCCAGCAGGCCCTGGGCAGAAGCGAGTCGGTGGGTCAGCAGCGGATGCTCGCACTGCACGGCGGCTCACGCGACAACCTGGAGATCTCCCCCAACCTGTGGGCGGGAGTCGGGCTCGTCCGCGGCGGGGCCGGCACCGCACTGGTGGGAAGTCACGCCGATGTGGCGGACCGCATCGAGGAATACCACGCGCTCGGGGTCGAGCACTTCGTGTTCTCCGGCTACCCGCATCTGGAGGAGGCGTACTGGTTCGGAGAAGGCGTACGACCCGAACTGGCGTCCCGCGGCCTGCTCCCGGAACTGCCGTCCACCGGCGCTCCGCTCCGCTTCGCGGGCGGCCGCTGACCGGAAGGCCCGAAACCCCCGGGTGGCACGGCGTCGGCTGTGCCACCCGTTCGCGTCGGTGGCCCGGGGAGGGGGACGGGGTCAACGGGAGCCGGGAAAGCGTTGGATACGGACGAGGCTGGACCGAACGAGGGGCTGAGCGCCGCCACGTGGCTCGCCTCCGCGATTAATCCCTACGATCGTGAAATCGTGATCGCGACGATCCTGCTGAACGCACCCCGAACCGGCCAAGGTGCTGGCCAGAACGTTTTTTCGGCTAACGGTCCTGGTGGGGCGGGTGGGACTCGAACCCACGGCCGACGGATTATGAGTCCGCTGCTCTAACCGGCTGAGCTACCGCCCCATTACGGCGTGGCGCGTACATGTGTGCGCGCCGTCTGCCGCAGCATAGCCGCTCATACGATCTCCTGCCTCGGATGGTCGGCATCGCTCGATCATGAGGACCTCGCTGCGGACGGGACGGTTCCACCTCAGCGGAAAACGGCACGAAAAAGGGCCCCTGAGGGCCCTCTTCCGTCTGTGCTCCCCCGACTGGACTCGAACCAGTAACCCTCCGGTTAACAGCCGAATGCTCTGCCAATTGAGCTACAGGGGACCGCGCTCCCCCGACTGGACTCGAACCAGTAACCTGCCGGTTAACAGCCGGCTGCTCTGCCAATTGAGCTACAGGGGATTGCTGCTGTGCACCGAACGTACCCACCGGATCGCTCCCCGGGGGGCGTGTGCTCGCTGCGACACATACATTAGCGCAAGCAGGGGGGTGCTCCGCCAATCGGTTCCGCCCCGGGTGATCACGCGTTGGCCGGGTAGGCGGGCAGCACCGGCACAAGGGAAGGCAGCCATGCGGTACAAGCTGACGTTCGTCGCGGGACTCGCTCTCGGTTATGTGATCGGCACACGTGCCGGTCGGGAGCGTTACGAGCAGTTGAAGAAGTCCGCCCGCCAGGTCGCGGAGAATCCGGCCGTGCGCAACGCGGCGGAGGCCGCCGCGCAGAACGGGCGGGACGTCGCCGGCAAGGCGCTCCACACCGTGAGCGAGAAGATGGGTGACCGGATGCCCGACGCGATGGCCCACCGGGTCCGGTCGCTGCGGGACCGGAACGGAGCCGTCGAGGACGACTGGGGCACCACCAATACCTGATCCGATACCTGATCCCTGATCCGACAGCGCCACCGGGCCCCGTCCGTACCTGATCCGAACAGGACGGCCGGGGCCCTACCCGTACCTGCCCCCGACAGGACGACTGGGCCGCCATCCGCACCTCACGTCCCGGGTGCGGCGCGCGTGCGGCACAATCGGGCCGTATGGGGATAGTCGCCGGTCTTGACAGCTCAGCCGCCTTCACGCGCATCGTCGTGTGCGACACGGACACAGGTGCCGTGCTGCGCCAGGGGTATGCGCCCCATCCGCAGACGGGCGGGGCAGGCGGCGGAGGCGGGGCGGACCAGGCGGGCGGCCAGGGCGGTGAGGCCGGTAAGAAGTACGAGGTCGATCCGCAGAGCTGGCTGCTCTCGCTCGGTGAGGCGGCGTCCGGCGGGCTGCTGGAGGGTGTGCAGGCGATTGGCGTCTCCGCCCAGCAGCACGGTCTTGTGCCGCTGGACCGGCAGGGCAATCTCGTACGGCCCGCGCTGATCGGCAATGACAAGCGGGCGCAGGTGGCCGCAGCGGATCTGATCGATTCGCTCGGCGGCCGTTCCGCGTGGGCCGAGGCCGTCGGATCCGTACCGCAGGCCGCGCAGCCGGTGTCGAAGCTGCGCTGGCTGGTACGGCAGGAGCCGGAGGCGGCCGCGAAGGTCGCCGCGCTGCTCCAGCCGCACGACTGGCTCGTGTGGCAGCTGCTCGGCCGGCCCGCACGGCGGATCACCGACCGGGGCGCCGCGTCGGGCACCGGTTACTGGTCGGCCGCGACCGGCGCCTACCGTCCCGATCTGGTGGAGCTGGCCCTCGGGCACACGGCGGCGCTTCCGGAGGTGCTCGGCCCGTCCGAGTCGGCGGGGACCACGCCCGAGGGGCTGCTGATCTCGGCCGGTACCGGGGAGACCATGGCCGCCGCCTTCGGGCTCGGGGTCGCGGCCGGCGATGTGGTCGTGTCGCTGGGTGCCTCGGGTTCCGTGATGGCCGTGCACCACGAGGCGCTGTCCGACCCGTCCGGGATGATCACCTCGTTCGCCGACGCCACAGGGATGCATCTGCCGGTGGTGCACACGCTCAACGCCGTACGGGCGCTGCGCGGCACCGCCGAACTGCTGGGCGCCGAGGACCTGGAGGCGCTGTCCGCGCTCGCGCTGACCTCCACGCCCGGCGCGTCCGGGGTGGTGCTCCTGCCGTATCTGGAGGGTGAGCGCACCCCGCAGCTCCCGCACACCGCCGGCACCCTGTCCGGGCTGCGGCGCGAGTCGATGAAGCGCGAGCATGTGGCGCGCGCGGCCTTCGAGGGCATGCTCTGCTCGCTGGCCGACGCGATGGACGTACTGCGGGAACGCGGTGTCGAGGTGCGCCGGGTCTTCCTGCTGGGGGCCGCGGCGGAACTGCCCGCCGTCCAGGCCGCGGCCCCGGGTATCTTCGGGGCGCAGATCGTGGTCCCGCAGCCCGCCGACTACGCGGCGGTCGGTGCGGCCCGGCAGGCCGCCTGGGCGCTCGGGGTGTCCGAGGGCACGCTCGACCCGCAGACCCCGCCGGACTGGCAGGGCGCCACCGCCCAGGTATTCGAGCCGGGGGACGGTCTCGCGGTGGGGCAGGCGGTGCGCCAGCAGTACATGGCGACACGTGACCAGATCCACCCCGGAGCCTTCGGTACGCCGTCCTGATCCCGGAGCGCCACGCCACCCGGGCCGGCCGACGGAGTGGAACCGTACGGTCCGCCGTACGTGGAGGGCCGCTCCGTCGCACGAGGGAGACCGCTGCGTCGTACGGAGCGTGCCGCCCCGCCCTGGGGGCCGCGTTCTTGACCTCTGTTTGAGAAAAACGGTTCCTTTCGGCTTGGGCGGTACCGGAAACTGGGACGGCCGGACACCGTCCCTTGCCCCGCCCTGCCCTGCCGGAAGCCCCGCCGGACCGCCGAACCGAGAGACTGCACGTGCTCATATCACTGCTGCGGACCTATCTGCGTCCGTACAAGAAACCCATGGCCCTGCTGGCGCTGCTTCAGCTGCTCCAGACCTGCGCCTCCCTCTATCTGCCGACGCTCAACGCGGACATCATCGACAACGGTGTCGTGAAGGGTGATTCGGGTTACATCCTGAGCTTCGGCGGTCTCATGATCGCCATCAGCGTGGTCCAGGTGATCTGCAACATGGGCGCCGTCTACTTCGGTGCCCGGACCGCGTCCGCACTCGGCCGGGACATCCGGGCCGGTGTCTTCGACCGGGTGCAGTCCTTCTCCGCCCGCGAGGTCGGGCACTTCGGCGCCCCGTCGCTCATCACCCGTACGACCAATGACGTCCAGCAGATCCAGATGCTGGTCCTGATGTCGTTCACGCTCATGGCATCGGCGCCGATCATGTGCGTGGGCGCCATCGTGCTGGCGCTCGGCCAGGACGTGCCGCTCTCGCTCGTACTGATCGCGGTCGTCCCGGTCATGCTCGTACTGGTCTCCCTGATCGTCCGGCGGATGCGGCCGCTCTTCCGGAAGATGCAGGTCAGGCTCGACACCGTGAACCGGGTGCTGCGTGAGCAGATCACCGGCAACCGTGTCATCCGCGCGTTCGTGAAGGACGCGTACGAGAAGGAGCGCTTCCAGGGCGCCAACGCCGAGCTGACCGAGGTCTCCCTCGGCACCGCGCGGCTGATGGCCCTGATGTTCCCGACCGTGATGACCGTGGTGAACGTGTCGTCGATCGCGGTGGTCTGGTTCGGCGCACACCGGATCGACAGCGGCGCGATGCAGATCGGCGCGCTCACCGCGTTCCTCTCCTATCTGATGCAGATCGTGATGTCCGTGATGATGGCCACCTTCATGTTCATGATGGTGCCGCGTGCGGAGGTCTGCGCCGAGCGCATCCAGGAGGTGCTCGGCACCGACTCCAGCGTGGTGCCGCCACTGAAGCCCGTCACCGAGCTGACCAGCCGCGGCCATCTGCAGATCCTGGGGGCCGGGTTCAAGTACCCGGGCGCCGAGGCTTCGGTGCTGCGGGAGGTCGCCCTGGAGGCGCTGCCCGGTGAGACGACCGCGGTGATCGGGTCGACGGGCAGCGGGAAGTCGACGCTGCTCGGTCTGGTACCCCGGCTGTTCGACGCCACGGGCGGCGCGGTGCTGGTGGACGGTGTCGACGTACAGGAACTGGACCCGGTGCTGCTGGCGAAGACCGTGTCCCTGGTGCCGCAGAAGCCGTATCTGTTCTCCGGGACCGTCGCGACGAATCTGCGGTACGGGAACCCGGACGCCACCGACGAGGAGCTGTGGCACGCGCTGGAGGTGGCGCAGGCCAAGGAGTTCGTCGAGAAGCTCGAAGGCGGGCTCAACGCGCCGGTCGCGCAGGGCGGCACCAATGTGTCGGGTGGGCAGCGGCAGCGGCTGGCGATCGCCAGGACGCTGGTCCAGCGGCCGGAGATCTACCTCTTCGACGACTCGTTCTCGGCGCTGGACTACGCGACCGACGCGGCGCTGCGGACCGCGCTGCGGCGCGAGACCGCGGAGTCGACCGTGGTGATCGTGGCGCAGCGCGTGTCGACCATCCGTGACGCGGACCGGATCGTCGTGATGGACGAGGGCCGGGTCGTGGGGACGGGCAGGCACCACGAACTGATGGACGGCAATGAGACATACCGGGAGATCGTGCTCTCCCAGCTGACCGAGGCGGAGGCAGCCTGATGGCGGGTCCAGGTGGACGCATGATGGCGGGACCGACCCAGAAGTCCATGGACTTCAAGGGTTCGGGCAAGCGGCTGCTGCGGCTGCTCGCGCAGGACCGCCCCGCACTGTTCACGATGGTGCTCGCGGTGATCGGCAGTGTCGCCCTCTCGGTCGTCGGACCGAAGATCCTGGGCCGGGCGACCGACCTGATCTTCGGCGGGATCATCGGCCGGCGGCTGCCCGCGGGCACCACCAAGGCACAGGCGCTGAAGGGCCTGCGCGCCAGGGGCCAGGGCGCGATGGCCGACATGCTCTCCGGCGTCGACTTCACCCCGGGCAAGGGCATCGACTTCTCGCAGGTCGGCCAGATCCTGCTGCTGGCGCTGGCGGCCTTCGCCTGCGCGGGTCTGCTGATGCTCGTGACCACCCGGCTCGCGGCCCGGATCATCAACCAGGCCATGTACGGGGTGCGTGAGGAGATCCAGGCGAAGCTCTCCCGGCTGCCGCTGTCGTACTTCGACAAGGCCAAGCGCGGTGAGGTGCTCAGCCGTACCACCAACGACGTCGACAACATCGGCCAGACCATGCAGCAGACCATGGGCCAGCTCATGAACTCGCTGCTCACCATCATCGGCGTCCTGGCGATGATGTTCTGGATCTCGTGGATCCTGGCGCTGGTGGCGCTGGTGACCGTACCGCTCTCGGTGCTGGTGGCCACGCGCGTCGGCAAGCGGTCGCAGCCGCAGTTCGTGCAGCAGTGGAAGGTCACGGGCAGGCTCAACGCCCATATCGAGGAGATGTACACCGGGCACGCCCTGGTCAAGATCTTCGGACGGCAGGCGGAGTCGGCCGAGGGCTTCCGGGAGCAGAACGAGGCGCTGTACGAGGCGGGGTTCAGGGCCCAGTTCAACAGCGGCATCATGCAGCCGCTGATGATGTTCGTCTCGAACCTCAACTATGTGCTGGTGGCGGTCATCGGCGGGCTGCGAGTGGCTTCCGGCACGCTCTCCATCGGTGATGTGCAGGCGTTCATCCAGTACTCGCGGCAGTTCTCGCAGCCGCTGACCCAGGTCGCCTCGATGGCGAACCTGGTGCAGTCGGGTGTCGCGTCCGCCGAGCGGATCTTCGAGCTGCTCGACGCGGAGGAGCAGACGCCCGACGGGGCGGGCTCCGGTGCGGAGTTGGGGCCGGGTGCCGGGGGCGGTGCCGGTGTCCGCGCCGCTGCTGGTGCGCGGCCGGCCGCGGTGCGCGGGAGCATCTCGCTGGAGAAGGTCTCCTTCCGGTACGAGGCCGACAAGCCGCTCATCGACGATCTGTCGCTCTCGGTCGAGCCGGGGCACACCGTCGCGATCGTCGGACCGACCGGCGCGGGCAAGACGACGCTGGTCAATCTGCTCATGCGGTTCTACGAGGTGACCGGCGGGCGGATCACGCTCGACGGGACCGATATCGCTGCGATGACGCGTGAGGAGCTGCGCTCCGGGATAGGCATGGTGCTCCAGGACACCTGGCTCTTCGGCGGCACGATCGCGGAGAACATCGCGTACGGCTCCTCGCGTGCCGTCAGCCGTGAGGAGGTCGAGGAGGCGGCCCTCGCCGCCCACGCCGACCGGTTCATCCGCACCCTTCCCGAGGGGTACGACACGGTCATCGACGACGAGGGTACGGGGGTGAGTGCGGGCGAGAAGCAGTTGATCACGATCGCGCGGGCCTTCCTCTCCGACCCGGTGATCCTGGTGCTCGACGAGGCGACCAGCTCCGTCGACACCCGTACCGAGGTGCTGATCCAGCAGGCGATGGCCCGTCTGGCGCACGGCCGCACCAGCTTCGTCATCGCGCACCGGCTCTCCACGATCCGGGACGCCGATGTGATCCTGGTGATGGAGAACGGGTCGATCGTGGAGCAGGGGTCGCACGAGGAGTTGCTGGCCGCGGAGGGGGCGTATGCGCGGCTCTACGCGGCGCAGTTCGCGCAGGCGGTGGTGGAGGTGGATTAGGGGGTACGGGGTGGGGGGTGGCGGGGTGCGGGCGGTGCGGGCGGTGCGCGGTGCGCCTGCGGCGGGCCTGCTCCCCTGCCCTCCCCGCACCCGGCCTGCGGCCGGGCCCGGCTTCCCGTAGCCGGGTCGGCCCCCGGCCGGCGCACCCTCAGTCCAGGTAGCCCCTCAGCTGGTCCGCGCACGCGTGGTCCCGCAGCTTGTTCAGGGTCTTGGACTCGATCTGCCGGATCCGCTCCCGTGTCACCCCGAAGATCCGTCCGATCTCCTCCAGCGTGCGGGGTCTGCCGTCCGCGAGACCGTAACGGAGCTGGACGACCTTGCGTTCGCGTTCGCCCAGCGTGGAGAGCACCGCCTCCAGATGCTGCCGCAGCAGCAGGAACGCGGCCGACTCCACCGGGGACGCAGCGTCGCCGTCCTCGATCAGGTCGCCCAGTGCCACCTCGTCCTCCTCCCCCACCGGGGCGTGCAGGGAGACCGGTTCCTGGGCGAGCCGCAGTACCTCTCCCACGCGTTCCGGGGTGAGTTCGAGCTGGGCGGCGACTTCTTCGGGGGTCGGTTCGCAGCCGTGTTCCTGGAGCATCCGGCGCTGGACCCGGACCACCCTGTTGATCAGCTCGACCACATGGACCGGGACCCTTATCGTGCGGGCCTGGTCGGCCAGGGCACGGGACATCGCCTGCCGTATCCACCAGGTCGCGTACGTGGAGAACTTGAAGCCGCGGGCGTAGTCGAACTTCTCCACCGCCCTGATCAGGCCGAGGTTCCCCTCCTGGACCAGGTCCAGCATGGTCAGCCCGCGGCCCACATAGCGCTTGGCGACGGAGACCACGAGACGCAGGTTGGCCTCGATCAGCCGCCGTTTGGCCATCCGGCCGAGCACCACCAGTCGGTCCAGGTCCACGGCGAGACGGGAGTCGAGATCGGACGAACTCCGCAGCCGTTCCTCGGCGAAGAGGCCCGCCTCGACCCGGCGCGCGAGCTCCACCTCGTCGGCCGCCGTGAGCAGCGGGATGCGGCCGATCTCCCGTAAGTACTGGCGCAGGAGGTCCGACGAGGGGCCGCCGCTGTCGGCGGCGCGGGTGGGTGCGGGTGGCGGGGGCCCGTCCTGGGTCTCCCCCACGGTCCGGGCTGCCGCGGCCGGTCCCGGGTGGGGGACGGTCTCGGGGTGGCCGGCGGGCGGGCTCTGCCGGGGGACTGCCGGGGCCACATCGGTTTCGGTCAGGGTCCGGGTCTGCACGGGTGCGGCCTCCAGGATGACTGCCGGATCGGGGGCGTGCGGCAGCGGGACAGCGGTGGCCCGGCCGCCTTCAGTCCCGTACGCGATGAGCCGATACGCGGGCAGGGGCGGCCCGCTGCCGGTGGACCGGTCCGTTCGGACCGGCCGGTCGGTCCGAGGCACCGCAGTCCAGTGTGGGGCATGACACAGCACGGCCACGAGGGGTGTGCGGTGACTTTCTGAGTCCGGTTCGTGACCCGGCGGTTATGGGAATCCGGTGGGCCGGACGACCGTCGGGCGGCATCGACCGGGCGGCCTCGTCCGGTGGGACGGGGCAACCGGCGACGCGGGCGCCGTTCGGCGGGCGCCCCTGTGCTCAGAGCGCGTCGGCGCCGTGGTTGCGCAGGGACTGGCCGTACTGCTGGAGGGTCCACAACTCGTTCTGGACCGCCGCGTACTGCTCCGCGTCGCCCTGGGCGGAGGCTCGGGCCAGGGCGCCCTGGACGTCGGCGATCCGCCGGTCGACCGCGCGCAGCCGGACGTGGACCAGTTGTTCGCCCGCGTACAGCTCGTCGACCGTACGCCGCATGATCGGCTCCACGGCCAGCTCGGTGACCACGGCCCGGACGGTGTCGTCGGGCGCCGCGGAGCGGACCCGGGTGAGGTACTCGAACGAGTCGGTGATGCCCGCTTCGGCGCCGCCCGCCTCCATGATCGTTTCGCGTACGGCGGCGTACGGCGCGGCGGTGAACTCGTCGGCCCCATAGGCGTCGAAGGCCGGGGAGACCAGCTCGGGGCGCTGGAGTGCCAGCTTCAGCAGCTCGCGTTCGGTGCGGTGGGCGGGGCTGCGGAGGTGGAGGGCGGGGCCGCTCGACGGGGGGCGCGGTGCCTCGGCCTGCTGCTGCGGGGGGCGGCCGCCGCGTGAGGGCGCGGGTGCGTTGCCCCGGCCGCGTGCCCACTGGGCGAGCTGGCTGATGCGCTTGACCACGAACTGCGTGTCGAGGATGCCGACCATGCCGGCCAGCTGCACGGCGACCTCGTGCTGCGAGGCGCTGTTCTTGATCCGGGCCACCACGGGCGCCGCCTCGTCGAGCGCGGTCGCCCGGCCCGCCGGGGTCTCCAGGTCGTAGCGCGAGATGATCTGGCGGAGCGCGAACTCGAAGAGCGGGGTGCGGGGTTCGACCAGGGTGCGCACCGACTCGTCGCCCTGGGCGAGCCGCAGGTCGCAGGGGTCCATCCCGTCGGGCGCGATGGCGATATAGGTCTCGGCGGCGAACTTCTGGTCGTCCTCGAAGGCACGCAGGGCGGCTTTCTGGCCGGCCGCGTCGCCGTCGAAGGTGAAGATCACGCGGGCGCTGCCGTTGTCCATGAGCAGCCGGCGGAGGATCTTGATGTGGTCGGTGCCGAAGGCCGTGCCGCAGGTGGCGACGGCGGTGGTCACACCGGCCAGATGGCAGGCCATGACGTCGGTGTACCCCTCGACGACGACGGCTCTGCTGGACTTGGCGATCTCCTTCTTGGCCAGGTCGATTCCGTAGAGGACCTGGGATTTCTTGTAGATCGACGTCTCAGGGGTGTTGAGGTACTTCGGTCCGTTGTCGTCGTCGCGGAGCTTGCGGGCACCGAAGCCGACGACCTCACCGCTGATGTCGCGGATCGGCCACATCAGCCTGCCGCGGAAGCGGTCGATGGGCTTGCCGCCTCGGGACTCCTGGGAGAGCCCGGAGGTGATGAGCTCCTTGTCCGAGAAGCCCTTGCCGCGCAGGTAGCGGGTGAGATGGTCCCAGCCGGCCGGGCTGTAGCCGACACCGAAATGGGTGGCGGCGGCCTGGTCGAATCCGCGCTCGGCGAGGAACTTGCGGCCGATCTCGGCCTCGGCGCCGTCGAGCTGCTCGACGTAGAACCGGGCGGCCTCCTTGTGCGCCTCGACCAGCCGGATGCGCTCGCCGCGCTGGCTGTTGGGGGTGTAGCCGCCCTCCTCGTACCGGAGGGTGATGCCCGCTGTGCCCGCGAGGCGCTCGACCGCCTCGGTGAAGGAGAGGTGGTCGATCTTCATCACGAAGGCGAGGGTGTCCCCGCCCTCCTGGCAGCCGAAGCAGTGGAAGAGGCCCTTGGCCGGGCTCACCTGGAAGGAGGGGGACTTCTCGTCGTGGAAGGGGCAGAGGCCCTTGAGATTGCCGCCGCCCGCGTTCCGCAACTGGAGGTACTCGGAAACGACGGCGTCGATCGGGACCGCGTCCCGGACCGCCTTCACGTCGTCATCGTTGATCCTGCCTGCCACGGGTGAAGTCTACGGTCCGGCTCGGACACTCCGTACGGGCACTGCCCGGCGGGCCGGGGAGGGCGCCCGGGCAGCGAGGGGGACGTCCCCGGCCCGCCGGGACACGGCACGTGCGCCCGGCCGTGGCACTGTCCGAGCCGGACCGGCCGCCTTCCGGCCGGACGGGACACCGCCCCGCCCGGACCCGGCACCGCCCCGCCGGGACACACACCGTCCCGCCCCGCCCCGGTCCCGCCCGCCGGTACCGCCCGCCGGTACCGCCCGCCGCTCAGACGCCCAGCGTGGCCAGGTCGACCGACGGGTCAGCGAGCGCCTCGGGGTCCAGCGTCGCGCCGGAGCGGATCAGCCGCTGGAGCTGTTCGGTGACGTCCCACACATTGACGTTCATCCCGGCCAGCAGCCGGCCGTCCTTCATCCAGAAGGCGATGAACTGCCGCTTGCCCGCATCGCCCCGGATGAGCACCTGGTCGTACGAGCCGGGCGGCGCCCACCCCGAGTACTCCAGGCCCAGGTCGTACTGGTCGGAGAAGAAGTACGGGATCCGGTCGTACGCCACGCCCTGGCCGAGCATCGCGCGGGCCGCCGCCGGGCCGCCGTTGAGGGCGTTCGCCCAGTGCTCGACGCGCAGCCGGGCGGCGAGCAGCGGGTGCCGGGCGGCGGCGACATCGCCCGCCGCGTAGATGTCCGGGTCGGAGGTGCGCAGCGAGGAGTCGACGGCGATACCGCCGCCGTCCGCCCGGTCGACCAGCTCCAGGCCCGCGGCCTCGGCGAGCGAGACGCGGGGGGCGGCGCCGATCGCGGCGAGCACGTCGTGGGCCGGGTGCTCCTCGCCGTCGTCGGTCTGGACGGCCAGGACCATGCCGTCCTGCCCGGTGATCTCGGTGAGGCGGGTGCCGAAGTGGAAGCGGACGCCGTGTTCGGCGTGGAGGTCGGTGAAGATCTGGCCGAGCTCCGGTCCGATGGCCGAGTGCAGCGGGGTCCGGTGTGCTTCCACGACGGTCACCTCCGCCCCGTAACCGCGCGCCGCCGCCGCGACCTCCAGGCCGATCCAGCCCGCTCCCGCGATCACCAGATGGCCGTTGTCCCGGCCGAGTGAGGCCAGGACGTTCCGCAGACGGTCGGCGTGGGCGAGCCTGCGCAGATGGTGCACACCGGCCAGTTCGGTGCCGGGGATCTCCAGGCGGCGCGGCTCCGCACCGGTCGCGAGGAGCAGTTTGTCGTAGTGGATGGCGGTGTCGTCGCCGAGGCGTACGACCTTGACTTCGCGGTCGATGGAGACGACGGTCTGGCCCAGGTGGAGTTCGATGTCGGCCTGCGCGTACCAGGCGGTGTCGTGGACGTAGACGCTGTCGCGTTCGTCCTTGCCCGAGAGGAACCCCTTGGAGAGGGGCGGGCGTTCGTAGGGGTGGTCGCGTTCGTCGCCGATGAGAATCACGCGGCCCGCGAACCCTTCGGTGCGGAGGGTCTCGGCGGCCTTCGCCCCCGCGAGCCCGCCGCCGATGATGACGAACGTCAGATGTGCGTCGACCACTTGATGCCTCCTTGTAGTGCTGGCGCCACTTGCGAGCGTCCCGCACGGAGTGTGATGGGGGGAAGAGGTGTGAGGTGTTGAGGCTCACGCACGGTCAGGAATGGCCGGTCATGATGGCATGCCCCGCGGGAACGACGCCCCCGCGGCGGGCCGTCGTACCGCAAGGCGGTCGTCCTCAGCGGCGGGCGGTCAGCCGCGCGTGCAGCGAGCGGGCCGAGGTGTCCGTGAGCGAGGCGATCTGGTCGACGATCACGCGTTTGCGCTCGCGTTCGCCTGGTGCCGCTTCGAAGAGGGCCCGGAACTGCGGGTCGAGCCCTTCCGGTGCGCGGGCGGTGAGCGCGTCGGCGAGTCCCGCGAGTACGAGGCGCTGGTCGACTCTGAGCCGCTCCTGTTCCTCGCGCTGCATGACATAGCGGTCGGCGACGGCCTTGAGGACGGCGCACTCCAGCCGTGCCCGGCGTGGGACGACCAGTTCCGCCGCGTATCTGGTGAGCGGCCCCGGACCGTACGACGCCCTGGTCGCGCTCTCGGCCGCCAGGCAGAACCGGCCGATGAGCTGGCTGGTGGCGTCCTTCAGCCGGGCCTGCGCGACGGCGGTCCCGTCGTAGCCGTGCGGCCACCACTCCTGGGCGAGCAGCCCGTCGAGCGCGTCGGTCAGCTCGGCGGGATCGGTGTCACCGGGGACGTAACGGCCGACGGCCACCGCCATGACGGCGTCGCGTTCCGGTCCTGAGGTGAGACAGCCGGGGTCGATGTGCCCGGCGTGCAGCCCGTCCTCGACGTCGTGCACGGAGTAGGCCACATCGTCCGACCAGTCCATGACCTGGGCCTCGAAGCACTTGCGGTCGGCCGGTGCGCCGAGCCTGGCCCAGGCGAAGACGGGCAGGTCGTCCTCGTACACGCCGAACTTCACCGAGCCGGGCTCGGTGGGGTGGCCGCCGCGCGGCCAGGGGTACTTGGTGGCCGCGTCCAGGGCGGCCCTGGTGAGGTTGAGGCCGACGCTGACCGGCTCTCCGGTGGCCGACGCCTGGACGAACCGCTTGGGTTCGATACGGGTGAGCAGCCGCAGCGACTGGGCGTTGCCCTCGAAGCCGCCGCAGTCCCGGGCGAAGTCGTTCAGCGCCAGTTCGCCGTTGTGGCCGAACGGCGGGTGGCCGAGGTCGTGGGCGAGGCAGGCGGCCTCGACGAGGTCGGGGTCGCAGCCGAGCGCCGCGCCGAGTTCCCGTCCGACCTGGGCGCACTCCAGGGAGTGCGTGAGGCGGGTGCGCGGGCTGGCGTCCCAGCTCTGGGACTCCGCCGTGCCCGCCCCGCGCGCCTGCGGGAGCGAGCCCGGTGTGACCACCTGGGTCTTGCCCGCGAGCCGGCGCAGCGCGGCGGAGTGCAGCACGCGTGCGCGATCGCGCTGGAAGGCGGTACGCCCCGGCCGCTTGTCCGGCTCGGTGTCCCAGCGTTCGCAGTCGGTCGGGGTGTACGCGGTGCCTTCCATGCTCCGACAGTACTGAGTCCGGGGCCACGGACGCGGCCGGGCCCGCCAGGCGGCGGGTTCGGCCGGTGGCGGGCCCCGCGCTGCCGCACCTCCGGCCGCGGGCGGTGGCCGGGCGGCGGACCGGACTGCCGGGCCGCGCTGCCGGGCCGGGCGGCTGCGGGCGGTGCCTCCGGGTCGCCGGACCGTCCGCGCCGTAGGAATGTGGAACGTGGAACGGGAGACGGCTGAGCAGAGCGGAGAGGGCCGATGGCCAAGGTGACCGCCAACATGTCCATGTCGCTGGACGGATTCGTCTCCCACCCGTCCGACGGGATCGACCAGCTGTTCCAGTGGTACGACGGCGGGGACGTCACGGTGCGGACCGCCGACCCGGACATGACCTTCCATGTGTCGCAGGCCAGCGCCCAGCGGCTGAACCGCGCGCTGGAGGAGATCGGCGTGCTCGTCTACGGACGGCGTACGTTCGAGGACGCGGGCGGCTGGATCGGCGGGCATCCCCTGGGCCGGCCGGTGATCGTCGTCAGCCACAGCATCCCGGACGGCTGGCCCCGCGCCGACACCCCGCTGACCTTCGTCACCGACGGCGTCGAGAGCGCCATCGCGCAGGCCAGGGCGACGGCGGGCGGGAAGAAGGTCACTATCGGCAGCGCCGATCTCACCCAGCAGTGCATCAACGCCGGACTCCTCGACGAGCTGGAGATCGATCTGGTGCCCCTGCTGCTCGGCTCGGGTGTGCGCTTCCTGGACCGGCTGAGGGACACACCGCGCGCACTGGAGGGCCCCACGGTGATCGAGGGGGACGGCGTCACGCACCTGACGTACACACTGCGGTGACCCGGCTTCCGCGCCGGGCGGTGGCGCTACTGTGCGGTGGCTTCCCGGCGAACCGGATTCGCCCCTCCGCGCGTCCGAGCTTCCGACACGTCCGGCGTCGGAAGGGCCCTCATGCACAGACCCACGCTGCTCATGCCGCCCCGCGTACGACGGCTGCGGCAGCACCTGGCGAAGCTGCGGCCACGCGGGCCGCGGCTGCCCCGGCCGGCGCTGCCGAGGACGAGGCGCGGCCGGCGCCGGGCCGTGCAGGCCGTCATGCTCGGCTGTGTGCTGGCGCTCGCCCCGGCTGCCTGGATGTTCACCGCTGCGGGCGACCGGATACGGACGGCGGCCGACGTCCCTACGGCCGATGTCGCCGTGGTGTTCGGTGCGGGTCTCCGGCAGGGCCGGCCGTCCCCGTACCTCGCGCACCGGCTCGACGCAGCCGCCGGACTGTACCGGGCGGGCACCGTGAAGGTGGTGCTCGTCACCGGTGACAACAGCAGGACGGAGTACGACGAGCCGGACGCGATGCGGGCCTATCTCGTACGGCACGGGGTGCCGGGCGGGAAGGTGGTCAGCGATTACGCCGGCTTCGACACCTGGGATTCCTGTGTACGGGCCAGGAAGGTGTTCGGCGTCCACCGGGCCGTCCTGGTCAGCCAGGGTTTCCACATCCGCAGGGCTCTCGCGCTCTGCCGGTCGGCCGGTATCGATGCGTACGGCGTCGGTGTGTCCGACGCGCATGACGTGACCTGGTACTACGGCGGCGCGCGCGAGATCCTGGCGGCCGGGAAGGCAGCCCTGGACGCCGCGTTCAAGCCCGACCCGCACTTCCTCGGCCCCCGGGAGAACGGGGTCGCGCGGGCGCTGGACGGCCACTGACGCCCGCGCTTCCACACCGCCCCGGAGGCCCGCCCGGCCGGCTCCCTCTCAGCTCCCGTACGGGCGGGCCGCCTTCGCCTCCCGCAGCGCCAGGCCCCACCAGACGAGCTGGTCGAGCATGACCTTGGCCGCCGCGTCGGGGGCCTCGGGGTCCTTGTGGGCGCCGTCCTCGTCGAAGTGGCCGTGCGCGTTGTGGAAGCTCACCGTGTCCCGGACGGTGACCGCGTGCAGCTCGGCGAAGACCTGCCGCAGCTGCTCGACCGCGCGCAGCCCGCCGGAGATCCCGCCGTACGAGACGAACCCGACCGGCTTGGCCTGCCACTGGCCGTAGTGCCAGTCGATGAGGTTCTTGAGGGAGGCGGGGAAGGAGTGGTTGTACTCGGGGGTCAGGACCACGAAGGCATCGGCCGCGTCCAGCTGTGGGCTGACCCGGCCCAGCGCCTCGCGCACCACGGGCTGCGGGTCGTGGGAGAGCGAGGTGGGCAGGTCGACATCGGCGAGGTCGGTCACCCCGACCGCGAGATCCTCCCGGAGCCGGGCGCGGGAGAGGAACCAGTCGGCGATGGTGGGGCCGAAACGGCCGTTGCGGTTGCTGGCGACGATGACGTTCAGCTTCAGGGGGCTGGTGTTGATGTCCATGGCGAGAGCGTCATACATCAACCATGGTTGAGGTCAAGCGCCCGTGTATCCGGCCGCTCCGGGTGCCCGTACCCGTACCGCCCGTGCCCGTACCGCCCGTATCCGTACCGTTGGTCCATGCACATCGAGATGGACGGCCGGCCCGTCACCGATACCTCCCTCAGCACACCCGCCTTCCTCAACTACGGTCATTTCACGGCCATGCAGGTCAGCGACTGCCGGGTGCGCGGCCTCGCACTGCATCTCGCCAGGCTGGACTCGGCGACCCGTGAGCTGTTCGGCGCCGGGCTGGACGGCGGGCACGTCTGCCGGCTGCTCCGGCGGGCACTGGACGGCGCGGGCGTACGGGACGCGTCGGCGCGGGTGTACGTGCACTGGCCCGACGGGGACGGGGCCGCCACCGTGACGGTCGTCGTCCGGCCGCCCGCCGACCCGTCGAGTGCGCCGCAGAGCCTGATGTCCGTCCCGTACCAGCGGCCGGTCCCGCACATCAAGCACGTCGGCAGCTTCGCGCAGATCCACTACGGCAGGGCCGCGGCCCGCGCGGGCTTCGACAGTGCCCTGCTGACCGGTCCCGGCGGCGTGGTCTCGGAAGGCGCGGTCACCAACATCGCTTTCTGGGACGGCACTTCGGTGGTCTGGCCGGATGCGCCCGCACTGACCGGGACCACCATGGCGCTGATCGAACCGCGGCTGCCATCGGTGCGCCGCCGGGTGACCCTGGACGGACTGGGCGCCTACCGGGCGGCCTTCGTGACCAACTCGCGGGGCATCGATCCCGTGAACCGGATCGACACCACGGAGTACGCGGTGGACGGAGAGCTGATGCGGCGGGTGGCGGATGCTTACGAGTCCGCCCCCTGGGACGAGATCCCGGCGCGGCCGTAGGGCCCTTCGCCGGATGAGGCCCGGCCCGGCCGCAACCGGGTCCGCCGGGCGGCCGGCCCGGCGCCCCGCGAGGTGTCCTACACTCCGGCGCATGACCATCGCGACCGCTGCCATCGCCCGGGATCTGGCGCCCACCGGCGCGCTGCGTGCCGCCATCAATCTGGGCAATCCGGTCCTGGCCCAGGGCTCACCGAGCGCTCCGTCCGGGATCACGGTCGACATCGCGCGGGAGATCGCGACCCGGCTGGAGGTGCCGGTGGAGCTGCTGTGCTTTGACGCGGCACGCACGTCGTACGAGGCGATGGCGGCGGGCCGGTCCGACCTCTGTTTTCTCGCCGTGGAGCCCGCCCGGGAGGCCGAGGTCGCCTTCACCGCCCCGTACGCGGACGCGCGGCTGCCCGGCCGCCGCCACGGTCGTACGCTGGAGCCATGGCCAAAGGCTGGAACGCGGGCGACATCCCCGACCTGAGCGGGCGCACGGCGGTGGTCACCGGGGCCAACAGCGGCATCGGACTGGTGACCGCACGTGAGCTGGCCCGACAGGGCGCGCGGGTCATTCTGGCCTGCCGCAGCGAGCCGCGCGGCAGAGAGGCAGAGGCCACGATCCGGGCCGAAGTGCCGGACGCTCAGGCCGATTTCGTACAGCTCGATCTCGCGGACCTGACGTCCGTGCGGCAGTTCGCGTCGGCGGTCCAGGGCGAGCGCCTCGATCTGCTCATCAACAACGCGGGCGTCATGGCGCTGCCGTACGGGACGACAGCCGACGGGTTCGAGACACAGTTCGGCGTGAACCACCTCGGGCACTTCGCCCTCACCGGGCTGCTCGTCCCGAAGCTCCTGGCCACTCCGGGCGCCCGGGTGGTGAGCGTGTCCAGCGGGCTCCACATGCTCGCCAATATCGACATCAACGACCTCAACAGCGAGCGGGGTTACCGGCGTTGGATCGCCTATGGCCGCTCCAAGACGGCGAATCTGCTCTTCGTCCATGAGCTGACTCGGCGCCTCGCCACCGCCGGCTCCGGCCTCGTCGCCGCCGCTGCGCACCCTGGTTACGCGAGCACGAACCTCCAGACGGCGGGGGTGCGCATGGAGGGCCGCACCGGGGCCGAGCGGGTGGTGGAGCTGGGCAACCGCGTGTTCGCCCAGTCGGCCGAGGCAGGCGCGCTGCCCACGCTCTACGCGGCCACCGCACCCTGCGTACTGCCCGACTCCTTCACCGGGCCCAGGTTCCTGGGCTGGCGCGGGACCCCCGGGCCGTCCCGCCGGGCGAAGTGGGCGACGAATGATGTGGCGGGCGAGCGGCTCTGGACGGCGTCCGAGCAGCTCACCGGGGTGACGTACGAGGGCCTGGACACCGTGGACGCGCCCGGCCGCTGACCGGACGGGGTGACCGGGGGGGGACAGGCGCTCCCCTGCGGCGCCCGTCCCCCCGCGGCCTGCGTCACCCGCCCGTGTCATCCGCCCGTGTCACCCCGGACGGCGGCGGGCTCACGTCAGCCCCGCGCCCGTCAGCCCGGCATCGTAAACGGCACCGGCCCCACCCCGTATCGCGGCGGCCCCCGTCACCCCTGGACAGCGGCCGGGTCCATCCACATGACCTCCCAGATGTGGCCGTCCGGGTCCTGGAAGGAGCGGCCGTACATAGGCCCCTGATCCTGCGGCTCGTTCGCGGGCGAGCCGCCGGAGGCCAGCGCGGTGTCGGCCAGCCGGTCGACGTCCTCTCTGCTCTCCGCGCTGAGACAGACCAGCACCTCGGTGGTGCTGGTCGCGTCGGCGATCTCCTTCCGGGTGAACTGCTTGAAGAACGGCTCCGTGAGCAGCATCGCGCAGATCGAGTCGCTGATCACCACACAGGCCGCGTTCTCGTCGGTGAACTGCGGGTTGATCCTGTATCCGAGCGCGGTGAAGAAGGACTTGGAGACTTCGAGCTCCTTGACCGGCAGGTTGACGAAGATCATCTGGGGCATTGCGGGCTCTTCTCTCAGGTCGGACCGGTGGCCGCGGTGGCGTGCCCTTCGGAGAGGTAGACGACAGACCGCACCGAAACTCATCGGCGGCGGGAAAGGACGTCCGCCGAAAGTCCAGCGGTACGGAGAGACGCCCCCCGGGGGGGCAAGGACCGACATACCCCGGCAACACCCCTGTCGTAATCCCGCACCATGGTTGATCGTTAGGGGCGTGCAACGATGACCGACGCCGACGCAGCCAGGGGGACGCACCATGACCATCAGCCGCAGGCGACTGCTCACCAGCGGAGGCAGCCTCGCACTGACCGGGGCGCTCGCCGCCGCGTGCGGGTCCAACACCGGCCGGGACGACGGCGCTTCGGGCGGCAGCGGGCCCACGCTCCAGCAGTGGTACCACCAGTACGGTGAGGCCGGGACCGAGCAGGCCGTGCGGCGGTACGCGGACGCCTATCGCAAGGCGACCGTCAAGATCCAGTGGCGGCCGGGCAATTACGACCAGCAGACTGCCGCCGCCCTGCTCTCCTCGTCGGGCCCGGACGTCTTCGAGGTCAACGGGCCCACCCTGGACCAGATCCAGGGCGGCCAGGTCACCGATCTGACCGGCCTCTTCGACGGAGTGAAGGACGACTTCAACCAGGCGGTACTCGCGCCGAAGACCTACGGCGGCAAGATCTGGGGCATCCCGCAGACCATCGACACCCAGCTCCTCTACTACCGCAAGAGCCTCCTGAAGGACGCGAACGTCCAGCCGCCCCGGACACTCGACGAACTCGTGGACGCGGCAAAGGCGTTGACCGGCAAGAAGGTCAAGGGCCTCTTCCTCGGCAATGACGGAGGCGCGGGTGTGCTCGGCGGGACCCCGCTCTACTCGGCCGGGCTCAGCCTCGTCACCGAGGACGGGAAGACCGGCTTCGACGATCCGGCTGCGGCCCGCACGCTGGCCAGGTTCCACCGGCTGTACGCCGACAAGTCGCTACTGCTCGGCGCCCCGGCGGACTGGTCGGACCCTTCGGCGCTCGTCCAGGGACTCACCGCCATGCAGTGGTGCGGTCTGTGGGCGCTCCCGGCGGTCAAGAAGGCGCTGGGCGACGACTTCGGCGTCCTGCCCTTCCCCGAGGACGGCCCGGACGGGAAGCCCTCGGTCCCGGTCGGGGCGTACAGCTCGGCGGTCAGCGCGCGCAGCAAGCACCGCGCCGAGGCCAAGGCGTTCGCCAAGTGGCTCTGGATCGACCGGACGGCCTACCAGGAGGACTTCGCGCTCTCCTACGGGTTCCACATCCCGGCCCGGATCTCGCTGGCGAAGAAGGCGGCGAAGTTGCGGGAGGGCGCTGCGGCGGACGCGGTGCGGTACGCGACCGACAGCGGCTGGGCCCAGCCGCTGCTGTGGACACCCGCCTGCCAGGTCGCGTACCAGGACGCCCTCAACCGGATCATCAAGGACGGCGCGAATCCGGAGACCGAGGTCAGGGCGGTCGTCCGCAAGACCGACGCCGAGCTCCGGCGGGTACAGAAGAAGAAGTCATGAGGGAGCGGTGGGGAAGGTGGGGGCGGTGAGGGAGGTGAGGGAGCCGTGAGACACCGCACGCTCTGGTTCTGGGTCTTCGTCGGCCCCTTCGCGGCCGGCCTCGCGCTCTTCACGTACGTACCGCTGCTGTGGAGTCTCTACCTCAGCTTCTTCGACGCCCACAACACGGTCTCGCCGACGCACTTCGTGGGGCTCGGCAACTACACCTCGATGCTGAGCGACGGCGCGTTCACCTCCAGCCTGTGGACGTTCGCGGTCTTCTCGCTGTTCATCGTGCCTGCGACGTACGTGCTCTCGCTCGCGCTGGCCCTGATGGTGAACCGGATGCGGTTCGCGCAGTCCTTCTTCCGGTCGGTGTTCTTCCTCCCGGCGGCCTGCTCCTATGTGGTGGCCTCGATGATCTGGAAGCTCTCGGTCTTCAACGGGGTCAGGTTCGGGCTGGCGAACACCGTGCTCGGCTGGTTCGGCCAGGACCAGACGGCGTGGCTCTCGACGACCCATCCGCCCTGGTACTGGCTGGTCATCGTGACCCTGCGGCTCTGGCTCCAGGCAGGCTTCTACATGGTGCTGTTCCTCGCCGGACTCCAGCGGATCGCGCCCCAGCTGTACGAGGCGGCAGCCGTCGACGGGGCGCGGCCGGGCTGGCAGGTCTTCCGGCACATCACGTTCCCGCAGCTGCGGGCGACCTCGGTGGCGGTGGTGCTGCTGCTCGTGATCAACGCGTTCCAGGCGTTCGACGAGTTCTACAACCTGCTGAGCGACGCCCGGGGCTATCCGCCGTACGCGCGCCCACCGCTCGTGTACCTCTACTACACGGCGCTCGGGCAGGGGCAGAACCTCGGGCTCGGCAGTGCGGGTGCGGTCATCCTCGCGCTGATCATCGCGGTGGTGACGATCGTCCAGGCCCGCTGGTTCGGGCTCGGCAGGACGGAGGACTGACATGCCCGGCAGCTCCGGCACACTCCGCGACCCCGGCACGCCGCGCGGCTCCGGCACGCCTCGCGACTCCGGCACGTCCCGCCGCTCCGGCTCGCCTCGCAGCTCAGGACCGCCCCGCAGCTCCGGCACGCCGCGCGGCTCCGGGACGGCCCGACGTGACGACGCCCTGGTACGGGCGGGACGCGCGCTGCGGACCGTCCTGCTGATCGCGCTGGCTGCGCTCTTCCTCATCCCGTTCTATCTGCTGCTGCGCAACGGGCTCTCCACCGAGCAGGAGATCACCTCACCCGCGTGGACGTTCTTCCCTTCCCACCTCCAGTGGTCGAACCTCCGCGAACTGTTCGACGACCCGGCGGTCCCGATGGCCCGCTCGCTGCTGAACTCGGCGCTGATCGCGGTGGCGACGACCCTCGGCACGGTCCTGCTGGCCTCACTGGCCGGCTACGGCCTGGCCCGCATCCCGTACCGCCACGCGAACAAGGTCTTCTACGCGATCCTGGGCACCCTGATGGTCCCGGCGGCTGTGACCTTCGTACCGAGCTTCGTACTGGTCTCCACGCTGGGCTGGATCTCCACGCTGCGCGGCCTGATCATCCCGACCCTGTTCTCTGCGTTCGCCTGCTTCATCTTCCGCCAGTACTTCCTCGGCTTCCCCCAGGAACTGGAGGACGCGGCCAAGGTCGACGGCCTGGGCTACTGGCGTACGTACTGGCGCATCGTGGTCCCCAACTCGGCCCCGGTCTTCGCGGCGGTCGGCACGATCGTCTTCATCGGCGCGTGGAACGCCTTCCTCTGGCCGCTGGTGATCGGCCAGGACAAGAACGCGTGGACGGTACAGGTGGCGCTCTCGACCTTCACCACGGGCCAAGTGGTCAACCTCCACGAGCTGTTCATCGCGGCGGCGGTGTCGATCCTGCCGCTGCTGCTGGTCTTCCTGCTGCTGCAACGGCACATCGTGGCGGGGGTGGAGCGGTCGGGGATCGACGACTGAGGGGGCTGGCACCACCAACGATACGGAGTTCAGGTACACCCGCACTCACCCGGCAGCTCCATCGTCCCCCGCCCCCGGGCCGACAAGACTGAAGGCGTTCAAAGGCATCCACCGGAACCCGCCGAAAGCCGGCACCAAGCCGCTCGGCGACCGGTACTTCCCCCTTCAGGAGCCCGCTCATGAGTGCACGCGCCACCACACCACGTCGCCGTACCGCAGTCTTCGCGACGGTGGCTCTGGCCACGGTCGCGGCCGTGTCCCTCGCGGCGTACGGGAACTCCACCGCCTCCGCTGCGTCCGTACCGTCCCGGTCAGGCCGCCCGTCGGCCACCGCCACTGCTTCTTCGCTCCACATGATCGCGAACAACGGCCACAAGCTGGCCTTCCATGTCACACCGGGCCACCTCCCGGCCATCGTGCTGGACGCGGGCGGCGGCCTGGACTCGTCGCAGTGGAAGAGGATCGCGCCTGTCCTGGCCAGGAAAACCGGGTCCGAGATCATCACGTACGACCGTGCCGGAATCGGGAAGAGCGACGAGGTCGTCGGCGCCTGGAACGCGCAGAACGCCGCTTCCGACCTGGAGGCCGGCCTCACCGAGCTGGGCGCCACCCATGACGTGGTTCTCGTCTCGCACTCCCAGGCGGGCGAGGTCGCCACGTACTTCGCGAAGAAGCACCCGAAGTGGGTTTCCGGCGCCGTCCTGGTCGACGCCGGCCTGCCGAATTTCTACACGGACAGCGAGACGGCGAAAATCGAGGCCGCGAACCAGGCGCAGGTGGCACAACTCGACGGCACCCTCTCGACGAAGCCGATCCGCCAACTCCTCGCCACGGCGAGCAACTACGGCCCGACGCACCACGCCTACCACCGGATCTCCTGGCCGCAGAGTGTCCCGGCGACGGTGATCGCGTCGTCGAAGACGCCCTTCGACACCCCCGAGGACGCACAGCTATGGCGTAAAGCACAGACGCAGTTCGCCGACGCCGCACCCAACCGAAGCCTTGTCGTCGCGAAGGGGAGCTCACACGACATTCCGGCCGACCGCCCGGATGTGGTCGTCAAGTCGGTCGAGGCCATGGCGAAGGCCCACGGCTGACGCGCCGCTGCGCCCCGCCGGCCGGTCAGACACGGCCTCTGAAAACCCCATGCCAGGAGGGACGGCATCCCCCCACGGGGGGCGGGCCGCCCGGGTGTGGACCGGGGGCCCCGCGCGGGGGGGGGGGTGGGGGGGGGGTACCCACGGCGCGGGCGG
>NZ_JBHYWP010000045.1:0-1104 GCF_042751845.1 Streptomyces sp. NPDC059398
AAGAATCATAGTACTCCGGGGCGGGGGCGCGCCCGGGGGCCGCCCCCCCCCCCCCACAAAAAAAAAAACCCCCCCGCCCCCCTAACCCCCGCGCCCCCCCCCCCACGTTTTTTTATGCCCTGTCACTTGGTGTTCACGTGCGCCGAGCACCATGCAGCCATGAGTACCGCGAGGTTCCTGAAGTCCGCAGGCGTCGGAGTGGGCGATGAGGTCGTCGTGTCGGCCTACGGTGATGCCGAAGCGGCCGCTGCCGTGGTGATGGCCGGGGCCAGGCCGGTCTTCGCCGACATAGATTCCGGGAGTTACTGCCTCGACCCGGATGCGGTCGCCGCCGTTCTCACCCCCCGTACCACCGCCGTGGTGGCGCTCGCAGCCTTCGGGCACCCGCCGGACCTGGTGCGCATCGGTGAACTCGGGCGGGTGCACGGGCTCCTGGTCATCGGCCCCGGAGACACCGCCCCGGAGGTTGCCGCGGCGGACGAAGTCGAGCAGCGCCGTTCGCACGCTGCGTACCTGGGCGACCGGCTGACCGGTGTCCGGACACCGGTGCCGAACGCCGCCCACACGTACCGGAGTTACGTGGTCCGGGTGCCCGGCAACGGGCGTCCCGACCGTGATGCCTTCGCCCAGGCCCTGCGGCGCAGGGGAGTGGGGTGCGAAGTGCCCGTGGCGACACCCGTCCACCGGATGCCGGCCTTCCGGCGCGATGTCAGGCTGCCCGAGACCGAGCAGGCTGCCGACGAGACCCTCGCGCTTCCGGTGCACGGCGCGCTGCGCCGGCGTGAACTTCAGCGCATGGTCGCCTCGTGCAACGCGCTCGGAGGTCTGCTCCAGCCGGCTTTCTGAGCAACTCCTCTGCCAGGCAGGTGCGTTGGGCGCGGTGCGCGGCGATGTGCTCAGGCGGAGCCGTGAGGGTGTGGTGGCGGGAAGCACCTTCGACTTCGGGTATGATCTATCTCGTTGCTGCGCCCCAATAGCTCAGTCGGTAGAGCGTCTCCATGGTAAGGAGAAGGTCTACGGTTCGATTCCGTATTGGGGCTCTCACACCGAAAGGGCCCCCCCCGGGTGTGGGTGGGGGGGTCTCTGAGGGGGACTCTGTGGGGC